>NZ_JBEPBF010000213.1:0-10043 GCF_040298985.1 Streptomyces sp. NPDC001093
GACGGGGCGGCGGAACCGGACTGGTCGCCCCCGCCCGCCGAAGCCGACGGCGCGGCGGAACCGGACTGGCCGCCCGCGCCGCCCGCGGCGTTGCCGCCGCCGAGGGTCGCGCCGGTGGCCTGCAGGGCGGCGGTGACCGGCTGGAAGAAGGTCTGGCCGCCGCTGGTGCAGTCGCCGCTGCCGCCGGAGGTGAGGCCGACGGCTCCGCCGTCCTGGGTGAACAGGGAGCCGCCGCTGTCGCCGGCCTCGGCGCAGACGTTGGTCTGGATGAGGCCGTTGACGGTGTCGGTGCCGCCCGGGACGGTCTCGCTCGCGAAGTTCACGGTGGCGTCGAGGCCGGTGACCTGGCCGTTGTGCAGACCGGTGGTGGAGCCCATGCGGAACACGGTCTCGCCGACGGTGGCGTCGGCGGCCTGGGTGATCTGCACGGTCTGGCCGTTGCCGGCGTTGACCGTGCTGGACGTCTGGGTGGTCTTGTCGTTGTACTTGACGAGGGAGAAGTCGTTGCCGGGGAACTTGGCCTGGTCGACCGTGGCGATGGGCTGGCCGTTCTGCGAGTCGGACCAGTCCTTGGCCGCGACTCCGCAGTGACCGGCCGTCAGGAAGGCGGGGCTGCCGTCGGAGGCGGTGACGTTGAAGCCGAGGGAGCAGCGGACGCCGCCCTGCTGGGTCTGGGCGAAGATGGCGTCGCCGCCGGCGACGAAGGTCTTGAAGGTGCCGGCGGACTTCGTCAGCGTCGCCATGCCGGAGCCGAGGCTCCGCACGGTGGACTGCAGTCTGTTCCACTTGGCGCCGGTGACGGTGGAGTCGGCGGTGACGACGACCTTGTCGGTGCGCGGGTCCACGGCCCAGGAGGTACCGGGGATCGTCGCCTTGGTCTTCAGCGTCGTGGCCGCGGCCTTGAGCTCGCGGGTGCTGTTCTGCACCTGACGCGCGACCGCGCCCGCCTTCTTCACCTGCGCGACGACGTTGTTGTCGCCGCCGACCACGTTGACGACGAGTTGCTGCTTGCCGCTGTCGAAGTACGACCCGGCGACGGCGTCACCGAGAACCTTCTGCAGCTGGGCAGCGAGGTTCGAGGCCTGCGTGGCCTTCAGCGTCCTCGCTGTGCCGGTGGCACCGGATGCCTGGTTCTTGTCCTGTGAGGCCATGGCGTTGGGCAGCAGGATGGCCGCCGCTCCGAGCGCCGCGACACCGCCCACCGCTATCGCCGCCTTGCGCTTGGGCATTCGCTTGTGACTCAAACTTCTCGACCTCCTGGGGACGGGGGTCTGCCGCTTGCGGGCAGTTCGTATCGGGGCGCCTGGATGGCTGTACGTACGCACCGGCCGTGCGGTGTGTTCAATTCCGTTTCCCAACGGCCGTGCCGGGCGGGCGAATCGGCCACCCTGCGCGTGTCACGGCGAGCGGCCGGGAACAATCCCCCATATGACGATGACCCCCGCCGAAGCCGACAAGATCCTCTCCGCCAACTTCGCCCCCTGGGTGCTCGATCTCGGGCTGACCGTCGAGGCGCTGGGCGAGGACCGGGCCGTGCTGCGACTGCCCTGGTCGGAGCGGCTGGCCCGGGAGGGCGGCGGGCTGTCGGGGCAGGCGCTGATGGCGGCCGCCGACACGGCGACGGTGATCGCGGTGTCCGCCGCGCGGGGCGGCTTCGTGCCGATGACGACGGTTCAGCAGTCGACGTCGTTCCAGCGGGCGGTGACCGGTTCGGATGTCCGGATCGAAGCGGTCCTGACGAAGCTGGGCCGCCGGATGGCGTTCGCGGACATCACCCTGAGCGACGCGGGTTCGGGCGCGCTCGCGGCCCGGGCGAGCACGGTCTACGCCCTTCTGGGCTGACACGTTCCGCTACCGATCAGTAACGGTCCGTTCCGTGCTCGATGCGGAATCGCTGCTTCAGGGAATCTGCACATTGAATACTCAACCAAGTCACTGACGACCGGGGATCTGCACATTCGCGCGCCCCTGGTCACTCCTTTGGCGCGGAGTGCCGGATTCGCGATCCGGCAGGCAAGCCTTCGTACGCGACGATGCCGTGCGGCATGTGAAGGAGTGGCCGACATGTCGTGCACACGCCTGCACGGATGACGCCCGTCCCGAGCCAAGTGCCCTGGTGAGGGCCCTGGTTGATTGGAAGCGCCCGCCACCTGCGTGCTTTGATCCATCGCACCGCGGGGGTCGCGGCGGGCTCCCGGAGACGGGGGTCCGGCGCCCGCGGTCGCGGCCGTCCATCTGTCCCCAGAGGGGGCCGCTCCCCCTTGTGAAATATCCATAGGAAGGGAAGTTCCATCATGAACTCCACCCCCCAGGTCGAGACCGTCGAGATCTCGGACGCCGAGCTGGACAACGTCTCCGGCGGTCTGTCCCTGAACACCCTGAACACCGTCACCGGTGCCGTGAACGGCATTGCCCCGGTCTCCGGCACGGTGGACACGGCCATCGGCACCGTCGAGGGTGTCACCGGCCTGAACGTCCAGCCGGTCACCAACCTGGTCGCCGGTCTCTGATCGCACCTCGTTGCATCGAAGGTCCCGGAGCCGTCCCTCGGCTCCGGGGCTCATCGATGCCCTGAAACACCAGCGTCTCTCCCACAGGTGAGGGAAGTTCCGTGCAGTTCCGCCAACAGGCCCTCGCCAAGCTCCAGTCGCCCGAAGAGCTCGATCTTCCGGTCCGGCTGGCCCGCCCCCAGGGGTGGCTCGCCCTGGGCGTCACCGTCGTCGTCATGGCCGCGGCCTCCGTCTGGGCGGTGACCGGTTCGGTCGCCTCCACGGTGAGCGCACCGGCCGTCCTCACCCACGGGCAGGGCAGCTATCTGCTGCAGAGCCCGGTGTCCGGCCAGGTCACGGCCGTCCTCGCCCAGCAGGGCGAGCGGCTGCCCGCGAACGCCCCGGTCCTCAAGGTCCGTACCACCCAGGGCGATGCGGTGGTCCGCGCGGTCGCCGCGGGCCGGGTCACCACGCTCGCCGCCACCATCGGGCAGATCATCCAGACCGGCACCGATGTCGCCGCCGTGGAGAAGGTCGCCCACGCCTCCGACCCGCTGTACGCCACCGTGTACGTGCCCGCCGAGAACGCCGCCGCCATCCCGGCGCACGCCTCCGTCGACCTCACCGTGTCCTCGGTGCCGGCACAGAGCTACGGCGTGCTGCGCGGCGAGGTGAAGTCGGTGGACCGCACCGCGCAGTCCGCCCAGTCGATCTCCGCGTTCCTCGGTGACAGCCAGCTCGGGCAGCAGTTCACCAGCCGGGGCCGCCCGGTGGCCGTGCTGGTCGCACTCGACAGGTCGGCGAGCACGAAGAGCGGTTACCGATGGTCCACCACCGACGGACCGCCGTTCCGGCTCGACTCCATGACGCT
This sequence comes from Streptomyces sp. NPDC001093, assembly GCF_040298985.1. Classification (NCBI taxonomy): domain Bacteria; kingdom Bacillati; phylum Actinomycetota; class Actinomycetes; order Kitasatosporales; family Streptomycetaceae; genus Streptomyces; species Streptomyces sp. NPDC001093. The sequence goes on from NZ_JBEPBF010000213.1 coordinate 3,361, forward strand.
CGCCTCCGGTTCCATCAAGCTGGCCGACCAGCACCCCGTCGATTGGCTGCTGCCGTGACCACCACGCAGGAACGCGGCCGCAGACGCGCCGCACCGGCCAAGCGCCCGGTCCCCAAGCCCCGTGGCGGCCCGGTCCGTACGCCCACCGTGCTCCAGATGGAGGCCGTCGAGTGCGGCGCCGCCTCCCTGGCGATGGTCCTCGCGCACTTCGGCCGGCACGTCCCGCTGGAGGAGCTGCGTATCGCCTGCGGCGTCTCCCGCGACGGCTCGCGCGCCTCCAACCTGCTGAAGGCGGCCCGCAGTTACGGCCTGACGGCCAAGGGCATGCAGATGGACCTGGCCGCCCTCGCCGAGGTGCGGGCACCGGCCATCCTCTTCTGGGAGTTCAACCACTATGTCGTCTTCGACGGCATGGGCCGCCGCTTCGGCCGGCGCGGCGTGTACATCAACGACCCCGCCAAGGGCCGCCGTTTCGTGCCCATGGAGGAGTTCGACGGCAGCTTCACGGGTGTCGTGCTGGTGCTGGAGCCGGGCGACGGCTTCACCAAGGGCGGGCGACGTCCCGGCGTGCTCGGCGCGATGCCGGCCCGGCTGCGCGGCACCGCCGGCACCCTGCCCGCCGCCGTCCTGGCGAGCCTGCTGCTGGTCGCGGTCGGCGCCGCGGTGCCCGCGCTCAGCCGCACCTACATCGACACGTTCCTCATCGGCGGCCGGACCTCCCTGCTGGGCGTGCTGTTCGCCTCGATGGGCACCTGCGTCCTGCTCACCCTGGTGCTGACCTGGCTCCAGCAGGCCAATCTGCTGCACGGCCGGATCATCTCCTCCACCCTCTCCAGCGCCCGCTTCCTGCGCCATCTGCTGCGGCTGCCGGTGACGTTCTTCGCCCAGCGCTCCCCCGCCGACCTGGTGCAACGCCTGCAGTCCAACGACCAGGTCGCCGAGACCCTGGCCCGCGACCTCGCGGCGGCCGGCGTGGACGCGATCGTCGTCGTGCTCTACGCCGTCCTGCTCTACACCTACGACCCGCAGCTGACGTTCGTCGGCATCGGCGTCGCCCTGTTCAACGTGGTCGCCATGCGGCTGGTGGTACGGCTGCGCGCGACGCGGACGGCCAAGCTGCGCGCGGACACGGCACGGCTCACCAACACCTCGTACACCGGTCTTCAGCTGATCGAGACGATGAAGGCGACCGGCGGCGAGGACGGCTACTTCCGCAAGTGGGCCGGGCAGCACGCCACCACCCTGGAGGAGCAGCAGCGGCTCGGGGTGCCGAGCGCCTGGCTCGGGGTGGTCGCGCCGACGCTCGCCACGTTCAACAGCGCGCTGATCCTGTGGATCGGCGGCCTGCGCGCGGTCGAGGGGCACATCTCGGTGGGCCTGCTCGTCGCCTTCCAGGCGCTGGTCACCCGGTTCACCGCACCTCTGACCCGGCTCAACGGTGTCGCGGGCCGCATCCAGGACTTCGCCGCCGACGTGGCCCGGCTGAAGGACGTGGAGAACTTCCAGGCCGACCCGCTCTACGCCCGCCCCGGCGGCGCCGACTCCACGCGCCGGCTGCACGGGCACGTGGAGCTGGAGAACGTCACCTTCGGCTACAGCCCGCTGGACAAACCGCTGCTGAGCGGCTTCGACCTGACGGTGGGACCGGGTCAGCAGGTGGCGCTGGTCGGCGGCTCCGGCAGCGGCAAGTCGACGGTGTCCCGGCTGATCTCGGGCCTGTACGCGCCGTGGGACGGGGTGATCCGCATCGACGGCCGCCGGCTGGAGGACATCCCGCGCGGCGCGCTCGCCGCCTCCGTCTCCTTCGTCGACCAGGACGTGTTCCTCTTCGAGGGCTCGGTCCGCGACAACGTGGCCCTGTGGGACCCGTCGATCCCCGACGAGGCCGTGGTGGAGGCACTGAAGGACGCGGCCCTGTACGACGTGGTGATGCGCCGGCCCGGCGGCATCCACAGCAGGGTCGAGCAGGACGGCCACAACTTCTCCGGCGGTCAGCGGCAACGGCTCGAGATCGCCCGGGCCCTGGTCCGCAGGCCGAGCATCCTCGTCCTGGACGAGGTGACCAGCGCGCTGGACGCGGAGACCGAGCTGGTCGTGATGGACAACCTGCGCCGGCGCGGCTGTGCCTGCGTGGTCATCGCGCACCGGCTGAGCACGGTCCGCGACAGCGACGAGATCGTGGTGCTGCAGCACGGCACGGTCGTGGAGCGCGGGCGGCACGAGGAACTGGTGGCGCACGGTGGCGCGTACGCCGCGCTGGTCAGGGAGCGATGAGATGACGACCGTCGGCGAAGGTGACCTCGTTCTCGGTGCGCTGGGCTCCATGGGCACCCGCATCGACTGCGCGGGCTTCAACCGGCTGGACCTGGAAGGCCCACAGGTGCTGTGGCTGGTCACGGCCGGCGCCCTGGACCTGTTCGCGGTGGACGCCGCCCAGCAGGGTCACTGGCACCACCTCGGCCGGCTGGAGCCGGGCGCGCTGCTGCTCGGCCCGGTCGCCGGGCCCCAGCACACCCTGGTGGCCCGCCCGGTCCGGGACTGTGTGGTGCACCGGATCAACCTGCGCGAGCTGTACCAGCCGGCGAACACCCAGACCTGGTCCTACGACGAGTACGGCAACCCCCAGTACGTACCGCCGGCCACCAGCCCGCTGGAGTACGCGGTCGCCCTCGGTGTCGGCCGCGGCCTGTCCGTCCTGTTCCAGGCTCCGATGGCCGAGGAGCGGTCCCAGGCGCCCACCGACGACGACGTGTTCTGGATGCAGGTGCCGCCGGGCAGCGTCCAGTACGGCGCGCTGTACGGCGCGGAGGCCACCGCCGACCTGCTGATGGACCCGGCGCTGTGGCAGTCCATGGTCGACCAGCAGTACCGGCTGCTGACCGCGCTGGACCGGTGGATAGAGCAGCTGGAACGCACCCACGAGAACCGCACGGCCGCCGGGATCAAGGCCGGTGAGGCCGTGCGCGCCCAGGCCGACCAGACCCTGCTGGCCTCCATCGGCAAGCGCTCGGCCCGCCGGACGACCGCAGCCGACGCCGACGCCGGTCATGCCGCCTGCAAGCTGGTCGCGGAGGCGGCCGGGATCAAGCTCGCCGAGCCCGCGCAGAGCGGCACCGAGAGCGAACGCCTCGACCCCGTCGAACGGGTGGCGCTCGCTTCCCGGGTGCGCACCCGTGCCGTACGGCTGCAGGGGCGCTGGTGGCGGGAGAACGTGGGCCCGCTGGTCGGGCACCGGGCGCTGTCGGGCGCACCGGTCGCGCTGCTGTGGCGGCGCGGCGGGTATGTGGCCGTGCACCCCGGCACCGGACGCGAGACGCCGATCGAGAAGGCGAACGCGGAGGAGTTCGAGCCGCGCGCGGTGATGTTCTACCGGCCACTGCCCGACAAGGCGCTGACGCCGTTCGGTCTGCTGCGGTTCAGCCTCCAGGGCACCCGCGGCGACCTGCTCGGTCTGCTCCTCGCGGGCCTGGTGACGGTGGCGATCGGCGCGCTGGTGCCGGTCGCGACCGGCAAGGTGCTCGGCGAGTACGTGCCGACGGCGCAGACGGGCCTGATCGTCCAGGTGTGCCTGGCGGTGATGGTGAGCGGGGTGGTCGCGGCGGCGTTCACGCTGCTGGAGAACCTGTCCATCCTGCGCCTGGAAGGACGTATCGAGGCGGCCCTGCAACCGGCCGTCTGGGACCGGCTGCTGCGCCTGCCCACCCGCTTCTTCACCCAGCGCTCCACCGGTGAACTCGCCAGCGCGGCCATGGGCATCAGCGCCATACGACGGCTGCTGGCGGGCGTCGGACCGGTGGTCGTGCAGTCGCTGACGGTCGGCGCGATGAACCTGGGCCTGCTGTTCTGGTACAGCCCGTCGATGGCCCTGGCCGCCCTCGGCATGCTCGTCGTCATCGCGGCCGTGTTCCTGGGGCTGGGGCTGTGGCAGGTGCGCTGGCAGCGGAAGCTGACGGTGCTCGGCAACAAGCTCAACAACCAGGCCTTCCAGACCCTGCGCGGCCTGCCCAAGCTGCGCGTGGCGGCGGCGGAGAACTACGCGTACGCGGCCTGGGCGCGGGAGTTCGCGCGCAGCCGGGAGCTGCAGCAGAAGGTCGGCCGGATCAAGAACCTCACCACGGTGCTCGGCGGGATCTATCTGCCCGTGTGCACGCTGCTGATGTTCATGCTGCTGGCGGGCCCGGCGAGGGGCGCGATGTCGGCGGCGGACTTCCTCACCTTCAACACCTCGGTGACGATGGTCCTGACCTCGGTCACCCAGTTGACCGGCTCCTTCGTCTCGACGGTGGCCGCGCTGCCGCTGTTCGAGGAGATCAAGCCGGTCTTCGAGGCGACCCCCGAGGTGCGGACGTCGAGCACCCGGCCGGGGCCGCTGTCGGGTGGGATCGAGGCCCGCCGGCTGTCCTTCCGGTACGCCGACGACGGCCCGCTGGTCCTGGACGACGTCTCCTTCGCCGTGCGGCCGGGCGAGTTCGTGGCGGTCGTCGGCCCGAGCGGCTGCGGCAAGTCCACCCTGCTCCGCCTGCTCATCGGCTTCGACAAGCCGGTCTCCGGCAGCATCCTGTACGACGGCCAGGACCTCGCGGCGCTCGACCAGTCGGCGGTGCGCCGTCAGTGCGGCGTCGTGCTCCAGCACGCGCAGCCGTTCACCGGCTCCATCCTGGACGTCATCTGCGGCACCGAGCCGTACACGCCGGAGGAGGCGATGGCGGCGGCCGAGATGGCGGGGCTCGCGGAGGACATCAAGCGGATGCCGATGGGCCTCCATACGATCGTGGCGGGCAACGGCGCGATCTCCGGCGGCCAGCGGCAGCGGCTGATGATCGCCCAGGCCCTGATCCGGCGCCCGCGCATCCTGTTCTTCGACGAGGCCACCAGCGCCCTGGACAACGACACCCAGCGCATCGTCATCGACAGCACCCGCAAGCTGAACGCCACCCGCGTCGTGATCGCGCACCGGCTGTCGACGGTCCTGGACGCCGACCGGGTGATCGTGATGGAGGAGGGCAAGGTGGTCCAGCAGGGCACTCCGGCCGAGTTGCTCGCGGACACCACGGGCCGGCTGCACGAACTGGTGCGCCGCCAGCTGACGTAGCGTCCGCGGCGGCCGGGCGCGTTCAGTACTTGCCCCGGCGCGGCCCCCGCTCCTCGTCTCCCCGGTCGTCGTGGGTCGGCGTCCAGTGGTGCTCGCAGAACCAGCGGCCGAACAGGGCACCGCCGTAGATGACGAACCCGACGCCGATCAGCCAGGACTCGACCACGAGCACGGTGCCGACCGCGCCGTAGCTGAGCGCGTTGGTGACGATGAGCGGGGTGAAGACGAGGTAGGAGAAGGCCCGCAGGCCGGCCAGGCCGAGGACGGTGGCGAGCGCGCCGGGCAGCAGGGAGCGCCACTGGATCTGGCCGCCCAGCAGGAACCGCTGCCCCCACCAGAAGAAGAGGATGCCGCTCACCGCGGACAGCGTGATCCGCTGGCCCCCGTGCAGCGCGTTCTTGGTCGCCACCTCCTGGTAGAGGTAGGCGGTGAGCACCACCAGCCAGGTCGCCTGCCGCCAGACCCGGTGCCAGGGGCCGGAGGCCAGGCCCCAGATGCGTTCGTAGGCGTTCTGCACGCTGCCGCCGAAGGAGACGCCGAAGACGGCCAGCAGGACACCGCCCCAGATGCTGGTCGTGCCGATGACGTTGCGCGGCGGGCTGATGACGTCGGTGATCACATGGGCGGACCGGCCGGACAGGCCCATGCCGTCGGTGAGCCACGAGGCGAAACCGCCCCGCACCAGGGGATCGGCGGCGGCGACCACGATCAGCAGCGGCGCCAGCGTCACCAGCGCCAGGGTGGCGAACCCCATGGCCCGGTGCATCAGTTCCAGCTCACGGCCGCGTTCGAGCAGGGCTCCGGCCCTGAGCCACTCCCAAGCGCGGTGCAGGCCGCGCCGCCACCGCCTCACGGCTCCTCCCGTGCTCGCCACCCACACGCTCTGCTGAAGCCGATTCATCCATCCCGGCGGGCTCCGGGCAACTCACGTGGCTGCCGTGTCGTGACTTCACGGTACGGCGACACGGCGGCGGAGTGACCGGTTTGCGGGCGGCGTCCACCGGAGAATCGGACCCCGTGCGTACTCCTGCCGAGGTGCCCTCCCCCCAGCCGTCGGTCGGCCGGCGGCGGCCGCTGATCCTGAGCGCGAGCATGGGCGCGGGTCACGACACCGTGGCCGCCGAACTGGCGCGCCGAGCCGTGGCGCGCGGACAGGAGCCGCAGGTGGCGGACGTCCTGCGCCTGCTGCCGTACGGCCTGGGCGACGGTCTGCGCCGCGCCTACCAGGCCTCGGTACGGCACTTCCCGTGGGCGTACGCCGGCGTCTACGGCGCGTTCCTGCGCGGCGGCAGGGGGCCGCGCCCCAGCGGGGTGCCGCTGGCCCGGCTCGCCGCCGCCGGGCTGACGGAGCTCGTGGAGCGGACCGACGCCGATGTGGTGGTTCCGGTCTTCCATCTGGCCGCGCAGCTCACCGGTCATCTCCGGGCCCGGGGCCGGCTGCGGGTGCCGAGCGCGGTGTTCCTGGTCGACTTCGCCGTGCACCGGCAGTGGCTGCATCCCGGCAACGACCGCTACCTGTGCCTCACCGACGGGGCGGCGGCCGAGGTGCGCCGGGCCCTGGGCACGCCCGCTGTGACGACCGGCCCGGCGG
>NZ_JBEPBF010000214.1:0-10021 GCF_040298985.1 Streptomyces sp. NPDC001093
TTCGGGCGCCGGCCCGCTAACCCCGGGGGTGTTCGCGGGCCGCAGCCGTATGCGCAGGTCGCATGGTTGGGAGGCGCTGACGTCCGTGTGCCCTCTCCTACGGGTTTCTGGAGTGCCGGTAAGACCTGTGCCACCAGCCAGAAGCGAACGAAGGGGCCGGGGCGGGTGACCGCCGCGGCCGCCGCGGGGTGGCTTAGCTGACGGGCTGGTCTATCTCGGTGGTGTCGGCGGGGTCGGTCGGGGTGCGTCGGTTGCTGCTGTATCGGGGCGGACCGGCGGGAGGTCGGGAGGAGTGCCGCACGCCGATCCAGGTTCCGTAGAGTCCGGAGAGGGCGGTTGCGATGGTGCCCAAGGACCCGGCCGGAACGTGGAGGAGGATCAGCAGGATGCCGGTGGCCAGGATGGCGAGGAAGACGGTCATGTCCAGATAGCGGTTGTTCCGGCGGACCGGGTTGATCGTGCTCATGATGTCCCTGCTCTCCCGAGTGGAGCCCCGCGGGTCGGGGCCTGATGTGGTTGTAGCCCGGGGCCGACATCGTTAGAACCGATCTTTCTTGCTGCTTCAGCGGCGGGATTTCGCTGGGCTGCCACCTGGCCGGGAGTTTCTTTCTGAATGGCCTCGGACCAGCGGGAATGCCCCTATTCCGGCCTCGCGAGCTACTCGATAGCCTGACGCCATGCCAGAACAGGGGGACGTCGGAGACGCCGGCGGAGATGGCGGGACGGCACGTCGGGGGGCACCGCGCACGCCTCTGGAAGACTTACCTGCTCCCTTGCGCGAGTTCACCCGGGAGCTGCGGGAGTTGGCCGGTGACCGGAGCAACACCGAACTTGCGGCGGCACTGCACTGGTCGGAGTCGCACATCTCCAGAGTCTTGAGTCCACGGAGTCTGCCCCACATGCGCGCCGTCGTCGGTGTGGCCGGGCATCTGGGCGCCGACAAGGCGGCGTGGAAGCGGAGATGGGCGAGGCTTCATCACAAACTACAGAAAGAGGGCAGGACGGACCTGCTTCCCGGCCGGCAGGACATGCCGGAGCACGAAGCGCTCAAGGCGGCGGCGGCTGAGGCCGAAGCCCTCGTCCGCACGATCGACGTCCCCCGTGCGGATTCCCGCCCGTACGACTCAATGCGGGCTGCCCGGCTGCTGGCAGGGATCAACAAGGACCGGCCCACCAGGACGTTCAAGATCGGAGCGTCTGCCGATGAGTGCTGGACCGATCTCACCGACTACCTCAAGCGGCTCGCCCTGCTCTTCGACCCCCGCCCGATCCCGACCAAGAACGACGGCCACACACACCTCAGGGACGTCCTGCCCCGCCTCGCCGGACTAGCCGAACTGACCGGCATGTCGGAGTGGCAGGACCTCACCGACCAGATCCACGCCACCTACAAGACAGCTGAGGGCAGCGGGTGGGAAGCGGTGGATCCTGGGTGGAGCGCTGCGGTCAGGTACAACGACGAATTCGCCGCGTTCCGCGCGGCGGCCGGCCGCAAGGCCTCGCAGCTGGCGCGAGCCGGCGCCGCCCACATCTCCGACCACCCCTCGCTCCCGCCCGCAGTAGCACCGGTCAACCGCCACCAGTACGACCCGCCGCGCAGCGACATCACCGCATCTGGCGCAGGGATGGCTGTGCTGGCCACCGTGGTAACCGTGATCCTCGTGCTCTTCGACGTTTCGTGGACGACCTGCGGCCTCGTGGGAGGGATCCTGGTCTTCGCTGCGGTCGCCTTCTTCATCAGCGCGAAGTTTCGGGATTCGCGGGACTGAGCCCGGCAGGGACAGGGACGATGCGGTCAAGACCGCTCGTTTGCGGCTGGTGACGATCCCGTCGGCTATTCCGCGGTGAACTGCGTCAGCACCTCTGCGGGATTGCCGAGGTTGAGGGCGCAGGATCCGGAGAGCATCCGCAGTTCGCCGAGGTTGACCCAGTACACGCAGTCCGGGTCCTCCTCCGGGGAATGGTCGCGGGCTCGGTCATAGGCGTCGAGCGCGGCGTTCTGGGCGCGGGCGGAGGCCCGGGACTCGCCGGCGTGCGCGTGAGCGCGGGCGAGGCGGGCGTGCAGCATCGCCTCCATCCTCGGTGAGCCGATCCGGCGGGCTTGGCCGAGCGCGCCGTTGACCAGGCCGGCGGCGCCGTGCGGGTCGCCGGTCGAATAGGACAAGCACACCGCCGTGCGCGGGCCGGGGACAGGCTGGGACCTGCACGAGTACCGTCATTCCGCCCTGACCCACCTGGGCGAGCAGGGAGCCTCCCTGCTGATGCTGAAGGCGAAGTCGAGGCACAAGAAGCCGGAGAACGTCCGCCGCTACTTCAAGCCGTCCCCCGAGGCGATCTCTGAGCTGACCAGTCTGCTCGCACCTGGCGACAGCCGCCGGTGAATGCGCGGTGCTGCTGAGACCGGTGCGTATCCGCGTCCGCGTCTCTCCCGGTCCGATGCGGGCCGTGGTGGGGACCGGGGCACTTGCTATAATCGAGCAGTCGGCCTTCGGCGCCCTAGGTTGGGAGCGCGCGAAGGCTTTTTTCATGCCTTCTGACACATCTGCCTCCGGCACACCTCCCACCACCTACCGTGACCTGCTCCGCAACCGTGAATTCGTCGGCCTGTACGCCAGCTTCACACTGACGGTCGCCGCGAGCACCTTGTCGGGCTTCGCGCTCGGCACGCTGGTCAACCAGCAGACCAAGTCCCCGTTCCTGACCGCTGTGAGCATGTACGGCGCCACCTTCGCGACGGTACTCGGTGCGCTGACGCTGATGTCGGTCGCGGACGGAAGCCGTCCTCGCCGGACCCTCGTCGCGCTCCAGTGCGTCTCGCTCGTAGGTGTTGCCGCACAGGCGGTTCCAGGGCTGCCGCTCGCCGCCCGGTTCGGTCTGCTCCTTGTACTGGGGTTCTTCCAGTCCCTGGGAACGGGCGCACGGATGGGGCTGCTCGCCGAGGTGGTGCCGACCTCAACCTATGCACTGGCACGTTCGCTGATGAACATCACCTCGGGAGGCATGGCCATCCTCGGCTACGCCATCGGCGCCGTACTGCTGCGGTACCTGAGCCCGCAGGAGGTCTTCGCCGTCGCGACAGCCCTGACCGGCGGTGGATTGATCATTGTGGCGGTGACGGTCCGGGAACGCTCGATCCGTCTGACCCGTCGCCCTGGACTGCGCCAGACCTGGACGACGAACATCGAGCTTTTCTCCCACTCCGGCCAACGCGCGCTGCTGCTGAACCTGTGGGTCCCCAACGGCCTGATCGTTGGCTGCGAGGCCCTGTTCATCTCCTACGCCCCCCATCACGCTGGCGTCTTCCTGGCCGCCGGATCGGCAGGCATGCTCCTCGGTGACCTTGCGGTCGGGCGGCTGTTCACCGCCGAGCAGCGACGCCGCTACGCATTCGCCCTGCGACTGCTGCTCGCCGCCCCCTACCTGCTGTTCGCCGTCCACCCGCCCATGCTGGTGGCGACAGCCGCGGTGTTCACCGCCAGTGCCGGCTTCGCTGCCACCCTGCCGCTCCAGGAGCAGCTTCTGGAGTTGACCCCTGATCCGGTCCGTGGCCAGGTCCAGGGAGTTGAGTCCGCCGGCCGGATGACGTGGCAAAGTATCGGAGCCGCGATCGCTGGCGGCATTGCCCAGCACTTCACTTCTGGTACGGCCATCACCTTTGTGGCCGCCGTCTCCATCGCCATCACCGTCTTCTCCCGGCCCTTCGTGGTCCGCGCCCGAGCCGTCCGCGTCCAGGCGGCCAACGCCTAGAGTTCCCAAGACGGTGCGAGCGGCGGGCGCGGCCAGACGCGCCCGCCGCGTCTTGCTACTCGTCGACAGCGTCCGGGGCACGGAGGGGCCGCATTCCGCCGGGCAGGTCGGGGGGGCTGGAAGGAGTACCGGCCCAGCACGTTGATGTGGTGGCGGACCGGGTGTGAGTAGTTGCGGTACAGAAAGTGCCGCTGAGATTGATCTTGCTCGGGTAGCACATTGTCCGTTGGTGGTGCTGGGGTTCGGCGATACCCGCCGCCGGCGCCTCACGGGTGACTACGGTCCCGGCCGTGCCGGTGGAGTTTCTGACTGATGAGCAGGCCGAGGCGTACGGGACGTTCACTCAGGTGCCCACGCGCCCGGAGCTGGAGCGGTTCTTCTTCCTCGATGACGACGACCGTGACCTGATCGCGCTGCGGCGTACGGACACTCACCGGCTGGGCATGGCGGTGCAGATCTGCACGGTCCGCTACATCGGCCGGTTCCTGGCCGGTGATCCGCTGGCTGTGCCGTGGGAGGTCGTGGAGTACCTCGCCACTCAGCTCGGCATCGAGGACACCTCGTGCGTGAAGCGGTACCCCGAGCGGCGCCGGACGCCGTACGAGCATGCTGAGGAGATCCAGGAGCGGTTCAAGTACCGGGACTTCACCGACCGGAAGTGGGGCCGGGAGTTCCGTAGCTTCCTGTACGGGAGGGCGTGGACGCACGCCGAGGGGCCGGAGGCGCTGTTCAACCACGCGGTGACCTGGCTGCGCAAGAACCGGGTGCTGCTGCCCGGGGTCTCGGTGCTGGCTCGGCCGGTGTCCGAGGCCCGTACGGTGGCCGAGCGGCGCCTGTACGAGGCGGTGACCCGGGCGACCCACCGGGCCGATCCTGCGCTCGCGCCGGCACTGGCCGGGCTGCTCGACGTTCCGGAGGGCAAGCGGGTCTCGGAGCTGGAGCGGCTGCGGACACCGCCGGGACCCGGACGCCGTCGAAGCCGACGCCGACGACTGAGCGGCCGTCAGGTGTAACCGTCGCGAGGTCGGCCGAGCGAGGGCGCTGGAAGGTCAGGGGTCGCTGTTGTCGGCCTGGTGTGACCGCGGTGGGCGGCGCTGGGTGGGGTGGGGCCACAGGAAGGTGATGGCCAGGAGGGTGATGGTGGCGCCGAGGAGGTTGTTACCCAGTCGCCAGGCGGAGTCCGTCACGGCGAGGGGCTTTTCGAGGCTGGTGAGGAGCAGCAGGACGGGGGTGCCGAGGAGGGGCCAGTAACCGTAGTTGTACTGGCGCAGCGGGCGGGCGAGGCCGCCGAGGACGGCGATGAAGGCAACGGTGGTCCAGTAGCCGGTGTGGGCGCTGATCAGGAGGAGCACCGCGGTAAGCGCGGACCCGCCGACCATGCCGATGCTGCGTTTGACCAGCCGTGCCTCGGTCGCCTCCCAGGAGGGGCGGAGTGTGGTCAGGACCCCGACGAGCACCCAGGTGGCGAAGGGCCAGTGCAGCGCGGTGAGGACCAGGTAGCCAACGCAGATGCAGACGGCTGCCTGTGCGGCGTAGCGGGCCTGCGGACTGCGTCGGCGGATGTGGTCGGCAAGCTGCCGCCCGGGGGCTTTGACTCGCAGGCCGGTGAACGGCGGTGCGACGGGCGAGGCCGCGGCGGGGAGCAGCAGGACGGCCAGGGCAGCAGCGCCACCGAGGAAGAAGGCTGCGAGGTAGCCAGTGGCGGTCAGGCCTTGCGGGGCGTTGGTCGCCATCAGGAAGGTGATCAGCGGGGTGATGGTCATCCCCGGCACGGGGATCATCAGCGCGAGGATGATGATGGCGGCCGCGGTCCAGAGCTCGTGGTGGCCGGTGAGGAGCCCGAGGCTACTGGTGGCGGTGAGAATCAGCAGCCGTCGGCCCAGGAACAGCAGGCGCTGGAGCGCGGTCCGGGGCGGGATCGCCAGCGCGATGAACCAGGCGGCCAGCGCGGCGGTGGCGCCGGCTGTGCGGGATCCGGCGAGCTCACCGGTGATCAGAGGGACCGCGACGACCGCGCTGACGAGGATCCCGAACCGCCAGTGGTAGTGCGCTCCAGCTTCGCGGCGGAGGTAGATTCTCAACCCCGCCGCGAGCGGACGAGGCTCGGTCACAGGTCGGCCAGCTGCCCGGTGGTGGTGATCGTCGCGATCCCGGTCAGCATCTGCACCGACGCCTCGTGTTCCTGGAGGGTCGGGGCGGCGCACGCGTCCTCGGCGACGACGACGCGGTAGTCGCGGTCGTGCGCGTCGCGGGCGGTGGCCTGGACGGCCCACACGGTGCTCACCCCGCACAGCACCACGCGCTCGATGCCCGACGCGGAGAGGCTCTGCTGGAGCCGGGTGCCGTAGAAGGCGTTGATGCGCGGTTTGGCGATCACGAAATCGTCGGCATCGACGTGCAGATCGGGGTGGAAGGCAGTGCCCGGGCCGGTCAGGTCGAGCGCGCCGAACTCGTGGGCACGGCCGAACATCGGCGAGTGCTTGGGCTGGTCGTGATACCCGGCCTCGAAACCGACCTTCACCAGGACGGTCAGCCAGCCGCGCTGCCGAGCGGTCTCCTTCGCGGCATTGAACCGGGCTACGACGTCCCGTTCCGCTGCCTGGGGCGCACACCGGGCGATCTTCCCGTCCGGGTGCATGATGTCGACGATATAGTCCAGACCGATGAGTGCCGTGCGCATGGGGTGTCCTTCTCTTTCATGCTCAGGGTTGTTCGCGGAAGTCCGCGACGCGCCGCATCAGGGCACCGGCCGCCAGGAGCTGCTGCGCTTCCGCTGGGCTCAGTGCCGCGGCGACGGCTCTCACCAGCCACGACTCGCGCTCCGACCGGTCACGCTCTAGCAGCTGCCGGCCGCGCTGGGTCAGGGCTGTGAGGCTCCGTCGGCCGTCGGCGGGATCCGGCGTCAGCTCGACGAGCTCCTTGGCCTCCAGGCGCCGCAGCAGGGCGGCCACATTAGGCCTGGCCATGCGCAGGTCATCTGCGATGCCGCTCGGACTGGCGGACGCTCCATGCCGGTCGACCGCTCCCAGGACCAGGACCTCGTTCAGCGGGATGCCGCCGACGTGCTCCTCGCGCAGCCGCCGGTGCAGCGCCATGAGGTCCTGCCGGAACACGTGGGCCTCGTTCCTCTCCATGAAGTAATTATGACTCATAACTATTGTTCGCCGCAAACGCGCATCCGTGGATGCCGAGATTCGCCTGACACCCCCACCGTCCGGGTGTCCGCCTGCAAGAAACCTTCGTTTTCTGAAGATCCCTCCCAGAGGGGTGTCGGGACCCTTCCGGGCCTTCAAAAACCCTTTAAAACCTGGGTCGTTCAAGAAACCCGAACCGCCGTTTTCTGACATGATCCCGGGGTCATGACGACCACTCAGGGGCCAGCGGAAATCGGGTACGCCCGGGGGTCGACCGGCGGGCAGAAGCTGGAACGGCAGCTCGACGCGCTCACCGCAGCCGGGTGCCGGAAGATCTTCGCGGACAAGAAGTCCGGCAAGGATGCGCTCCGCCCCGAGCTGAAGGCGTGCCACGCGTTCCTCGACGTGGGCGACGCCCTCGTCGTCCCCTCACTCGACCGCTACGGCCGCAGCCTCCAGGACCTCATCAACATGGTCGCCGAGCTGCGCGTGGCTGTGTCACTTTTCGTGGATGTCGTTTCGACGCGAGTTTGGGAGTCACTTGCGCCGATTCCGCGTGATCAATGTCAGTGAGAATTGATGTCACTCCGGTTGGAGCGCAGGGTTCGAACCAAGTGTCAGGTCTACCGGCGAGGTGACCGGTCCGTTCTCGCAGAGCATCGCATCGCACAGTTCGAACAGCGTGTCACCGCGCCGAGTCAGGCACGCACGAGGTCTTCCCGGAAGTGTGACGCGAAGTCGAACGCGTCCCCTCGAGCATCGTCATGCAGCAAGCTCACCTCTGCGGCCTTCGTGTGAACGTACCCAGGGCAAGAAGACAGATCTTGTCACGCCCTTTGATTCTCTGGACGTGGCCGGTAGACCGCGCCCGCTGGAATTGGTCACCGTCCGGCCTGGGCGAATCCTGCTGCGTGCGGCTACGTTCGTCGGACAGCCCCCGTTCACGTGGCCTCCTTTGAACCTGCGACAGGCCGTATGTCAAGCAGCGACTCGCCGACAATTCCCGGCGCCCCACCAGCATTGCGGGTGACTAGACGTTAGAAGATCACCTGCAAGGACTAATTGCTGTCCAACTGCTTGTGCTTACAGTGCATTTGATGGCCCACCAGCTCTGTCTCTGAGTGGCGTCGAGGGCTCCGCGTACCCGATTCAGCCCCACGGAGCCGGGATCCCGATTTGCTCGATATGACAGCGATAAGGGGTGTTAGTACGTTCAATCACGCACCGGCTGTCACAGCGGGCGCTCCTGTCCCAGTCTCAGAGGAGAGCAAGCGATATGTTCACGATCCGTTCCCGCAAGATCGCCACGGCCGTCGCGGCCGCCGCGGCCATGACCGCGACTGGTATCACCTACGCCTCGGCCGCCTCGGCGCCGGTTCCCCAGGTCGCCCCGGCGGTCACGGCAGCACCGTCCGGCGGTCCCAGCACTCCCAACACCAACGAGGGCAAGGGCAACGAGGGCAAGGGCAACGAAGGAAGAGAAGGAGGGGGGCCCCGCCGCCATTTCGAGGGCAGGATCCTCTTCAACGAGCGCGAATTCTCCGGCCGCCCCGACGGCTGCATCACCGTCGTCAGCGGCCTGGGTGCCAAGACCCTCAACATCCGCAACGACAGCCGCAACGTGGTCGAGGTCTTCCGCGGGGCCGTCTGCAACAACGGCGCCCCCGTCGCCACCGTCGGCCCCTTCAGCTCCGCCAACGGCGTCTGCCCGAGGTTCAAGGACGATGACGAGCACGAGCACGAGAACGAGAACTGCGAGGAGCGAGAGCACCACGAGAACGGCGAGCACCACGAGAACGGCGAGCACCACGAGAACGGCGAGCACCACGAGAAGGGCGAGCACCACGAGAAGGGCGAGCACCACGAGGAGATGGAGGACGGCGTGAAGGTCAAGAACGGAGTCGTCGCCAGCTTCCGCGTCATCTGCCGCCACGGGATTGGCGAGGGCGGCGGATTCGGCGAGGGTGGCGGATTCGGCTGGGGTGGCGCATTCGGCGAGGACTGAGGCCAGCAGCCACCTGATGCGCACGCTGGAGAACGCCGGCTCACCGGAATTGGGCCGGCGCCCTCCGGCAAGGCGCACAATACAGGATTCCGGCCCGTAATCGGGCCGGGATCCTGTTCATTCCCGCCCCTCTGGCCGCAGAGGCCCTTACCGGACGCAATGGCCTGCGCAATGACGTCCCCAAGCTCCTTGGAGTCGTTGCTGAGGTAGAGCTACGACGCGACGGTTTCTGCCTCGGCCGAGCAGCCCGCGGCGCACAGGCGATGAGCGGGGGGCCTGGGCCCGAAGGTGGACCACACTGCCGACCGTCGGCGGCCGTCAGGAGGCGCCCATGGCAGCGAGCAGGACCGCTGCTTCCTGTTCCCCGCCGACGGCATCGAGGCCCTGATCGCCGAGATCGACGCCGCCGCGAAGCACCGGACTGACGCTCACTGTCATCAGCGAGGTCAACCCTGCTGGTCTCACCTCGCTGGCCGCCCGTTGCGGTACGCAGCGGAGTACAGCAACCACCGCGACCGCAGCCGACCGACATAGACCTTCGAAGTCCCCATGACCGGCATCCTGGACCGCAACGGCCGTCCGGCCGATAGTTCGGGACGAAGAGGTCAGCGCCGGCCACTGCGCGCGCCGATGGATCGAGCGGCGATGGTGCAAACAGGTGGGTTGACCGTGGCCGTTCAGAACACAGTGGCTGGCTTGGGGGACTCCGTGGACGAGGACGAAATCAGGCGTGCGGTTGCGCGAGGGATGCAGGACTACAGGAAGTCCCGCCCGAAGCCCAAGGGGATCGTCGCGGAGGCGGAGAGCGCCATAGGCGGTTGCGTAGCGATGTTCTTCGTGGCCTTGGTAATTCTGGGCATCGTCGCTGCCTGCAGCAGGTGACGCACCTTCCCGGCACGCACCACCGGCGCGATTTCGGGGCCGTCCCCGGGCCGTGCGAGGCCGGCCAACGCCAACCAACAGCGACAGAAGCCCACGGCATCTGAGCAGCTCAGAGCCGTGGGCTTCGTCAGTCCCGCTGGTCAGCGGGACCCGTGCTTAGACGGTGTCCTATGTGGTGAGGCGGACCAGTCGCTTGTAGCAGCACAGGGCTGCGGCAAGGCCGAGAAAGGCCAGGTAGTTGCGTGGATGGCGT
>NZ_JBEPBF010000215.1:0-9985 GCF_040298985.1 Streptomyces sp. NPDC001093
GCCAGGTGCCTGACCGTCAGCGGCGCCCTGCGGCCCGCGCGCAGGGTCACTTCCAGCGTGCCCGCGTCCTGCGTGTACGCGCCGCGCACCCGCAGCCGCTCGGTCACGCGCAGGGTGCCGCCCGCGAGCCGCACGTCGCCGTGGCCGAGGGCGTCCTCGGAACCGGCGACCAGTGCGCCCTCGGCCAGCACCGTCCCGCCGGTGTAGCGGTTGCGGCCGCTCAGCGTCAGCGAGCCGGTGCCGCGCTTGGTCAGGCCGCCGCACCCGTCGATGTCGTTGCGCCAGGCGTCGGCCCCCGAGAAACCGCCCGCCGCCGCGTCCAGCGTGACCGAGACGTCCGCCTCGAAGGCGCCGTAACCGTCCGCCGCGGCGAACAGGTTCAGCCGGCCCCACTGCTCGAAGCCGTCGAGGAGGACGTACCCGGAGGGCAGTCCGGTGGTGCGCAGCACCTCGCGGCGCTGATCGGCCGTCAGATACGGCAGCCGGGTCTCCAGCAGCACCTCGGCGCCCTTCGGCACGGTCAGCGGCAGATCGCGGCCCTGCCGGGTCAGGACGTACGTCAGCCGGGGCCGCACCGCGCGGGCGTTGGCGTCCCGGTCGGCGTACGGGTCGGCGCCGGTGTGGGCGTAGGCGTACAGCGTGTCGACGGTGGTGCCGGTCTGCGCGGTGAACCAGGCGAGGGCCTGGGCGCGGGCGGCGGCCTTCAGATCCGCGTTGGCCGGGTCGGCCAGGGTGGCCGCGGCGAGCGCGGTGGCCATGATCCGGCCGCCGATGACGTCGACGGGGTGGTGCATGCCCGCCACGATCCGGGTGTGGCCCAGCTCGAACGCGCGGGTCACCAGCTCCTGGAAGCGCTCGGGTACGGCGTAGGCGTAGGCCAGCGCGGCCAGGTGGAAGGCGTTGGTGTGGCCGCTCGGGAAGCCGCCGTCGTCGGCCGGGGAGGTGCCGCGCTGACGCAGCAGCTGCGGGGCCACGACCACCGGCGAGTCGTACACCGGGAAGCCGAACGCGTCCGTCTTCCCCGTGTCGACGACCTCGCTGTCCTCGGTCAGGCGCCACGGACGCGGGTACTGGTAGGCGTACTTGGCGGGGTTGCCTGAGGCGTACGGGCCGCGCACGGTGTCGACCAGTTCGGCGACCTTGCCGAGGGCCGAGTCGTGGGCGCCGGCGCCGAGCGCCGAGCCGGCCGGGGCGTCGGCGGGCACGGCGTCTCCGACGGTGGTCGCGGGTGTGCCGTCGGGCGCGCTCGTGATCGACGTGACCGCCTTCGCGCCCGCCCTGTAGAGGCCCGCGAGCGGGCCGAGGCCGGCGATCAGGGCGTAGCTCTGGTGCTGGCGGTCGTGGACGAAGGCCTCCTTCGCCTGCGCGTCGGTGCGCGTCCGCGTGACGCGGGCGCAGTAGTCCAGGTCGGCGCGCAGGACGTCGGGGCGCAGCGGGGTGCCGGAGTTCCAGGCGGAGCCGGTCTTCCACACCTGGGCGAAGCCGCCGAGGATCCGGACGACCGCGTTGGTCTCGGGCGTGAGGTTGGCGACGACGTTCGTCCTGTAGTCGTCCACGAACGCGGCCGGTGCGGTGGCGGCCTTCGCGTCGGCCGCCGGCAGCCAGGCGACGGCCGGGGCGGCGAGCACACCCGCCGACGCGGCCAGCGAGGTCTTGAGGAACCCGCGCCGGTTCGGCACGGAGGAGGGGTGCCCGGCAGGTGACGGCATGCCTGTGCCTCTCGAGTCGTCCACGGGGGTGCCCGTCCGGATGTGCCGACGTGTGCGATCCCGTGGAGAAGCAGGGGGAAGAAGTTGAACGGGTGAATATCTAGGGCTGTGGTGTGACCCGCCGGGGAGGTCCCGGTGAGCTCCGCGTGGTCGGCGGGTGAACGCGGGGCGCCGGTCGCACAGAAACGCCCATGCCCTGTCCCGGCCTCACAGGAGCGAACGCGGCGGCGATGACGGCCGGGGCGTGTCGTCCCGCTCGGCGGAGGGATCCGCGCGCTCCAACGCCGCGCCCAGCGTGGGTGGCGCGATGTTCGCCCTGCCGACACTCGCGCTCGCCCCGACGCTCATCCGCTTCCCCGTCTCCCGCAAGAGACTGGTGGCAAGCCTGGCCACCACCGGAACGAAGGGCTGAACCGCATGCATCTGCCCTACCAGCGCGGCCCGCTGCACGACCTGCCGGACACCCCTGAGGCGTACGACGCCGTCCTCGCCGACGTCACCGAGCAGGCCCTCGCCCGGATGACCCCCCAGGGCAGCCTCGAACACCCCGGCGCCCACGACGACATCGGCGACACCTCCCTCGGTGTCACCTCGCTGCTCGCCCTCGCCTGGCGGCGCGGCAAGGATCCCCGGCTGCCGGAGGCGGTCCGTCGCAGTCTCGTCTTCCATCTGCGCGAACGCGTGTACACCGGGGACAACCCCGGCTATCCGAACCTCAGGGTCACCAACTCCGGTCTGCCGTACGCCCGTTACGTACTCGAAGCGGGCGCGCACCCGATCGGTGACTGGCCCAGTACGGTCTGGGCGCTGCTCCAGGCGGTCAACGTCCTCGACGCGGCCGACGGCCTTCTGGACGACGAACAGCGCGGGGAACTGCGCGAGGTGGCGCACGGCTACTGGCGGTGGCTCACCGAGGCCACCTTCTTCAATCCGCAGGAGGCCGGCAACCAGGCCATCGGCTGCGTCGTCGGTGGCCTGATGCTCGCCCGCCATCTCCCGGACGGACAGGGCACGTCGGTCCGGGCACGTGCCCTGAGCCTGTACGCCGACGAGATCCGCGCCCACCGCGTCCGTGACCGGGGCGCCCTTCTTCCCCCCGAACACGGCGGCGCCTACGACAACAACTACGGCCCGATCTCCCTGTCCTTCCTGGCTCAGGCCCACCGGGTCAGCGCAGAGCGGATCTTCGCCGAGGACGGCGACACCCTCGCCCGGTACATCGACGCCCGGCTGACGTCCGGCGGCTACGACAACGGCGGCCCCCGCTACAGCGAACAGCACTCCGGCTTCGAATCCGTCCTCGGCCTGCGGTACTTCGGGGCCCGGATCGGCGCCGACCTAGGCCGCTACCGGGGTGACACACGCTGGGGGCGGCACGCGGTCCAGCGGGACGGCCGGATCGACGGGCACTTCGCCTTCATGCTGGTCTGGCAGATCCAGGACCCGACCCCCTGGCACCGCACGCCGTCGACGACGCCCCACCGCCACCAACTGCGCTCCGGCACCGTGTCCGTGGCCTTCGACACCCGGATGACCCCCTCGCTCGTCGAGGCGGGCGGCACCTACCACCTCCCCGCGGCCGTGCGCCGCCGGCAGGGGTTCGGGCCGGTCACGGACGGCTTCCTGCTGTGCCGCCCCATGGGCGAGGTCCGGGTCGCGGACGTCCGGGCCGACGGGCTCGCGGCGAAGCTGGTCACCAAGCCGGTCGTCGACCGCGACCACGTCCTGCGCCATGTGCGTTCGCTGTACGTCACCGACGGCACGAGCCTGTGGGTGACGGTGGCCGTGGAGCGGCTCGACGGGGCGCCGTACCTGCTGTCCGGGCTGCCGTACGCCGCCGACGACGGCGACCGGGTGCGCCGTACCGCCGAGGGCGAGGTCACCTCGGCGGGCGGCCTGCGCCTCACGCACCCCACGGACTCCGGACCCGACCACTTCGACGCCCGCGCCGAACTCACCCAGGAACAGGCCGCGTTCGCGCTCGCCGCCGACCCGCGCGGCTACGGCGACCCCGACGAGGGCTGGCGCCATCTGGTCTCCTCCAGCGCCCTGGAGGCCGAACCGGCGCCGGGCGCGCCCGAGGGCCTGCACGTGTTCGCCGTGCGGTACGGCCCGGGAGCGGCGTTCGAGCCGGTGTTCGGGTCGGCGCCGGAGGAGGGCACGGACGGGTTCGTCGTCCGCACGGAGGCGTTCACGGCGGTCGTCGGCGCGGTGGCGGGCGACAGCCGTGGGGAGCCGTCCCTCACCCTCCGCCGCTGAGCGTCGTCAGCGCTCCGGGAGCACCGGTGCCGGCAGCACGCCCGCCGGCACCACCAGGTCCGCCCGCTCCCGCGTCGTCGCCACCAGGTCGGCGTTGCGCTGGTCGGTGCCCAGCACCCAGGCCACGGCCGTCTCGTGGTCCTTGCCGAATTCCTCGTGCCGGGCCACCAGCCGGCGGATCCGCTCGTCCTCGTCGGCCTGGCAGAACCACACCTCGTCCAGGCACGGCCGCACCCGCGCCCACGAACCCTCCGTCAGCAGCAGGTAGTTGCCCTCGGTCACCACCAGCCGGGCGGCCGCCGGCACCGGGATCGCGCCCGCGATCGGCTGCTCCAGCACGCGCTCGAACCCGGGCGCGTACACCACGTCGTCGGTGTCCTCGCGCAACCGCCGCAGCAGTGCCGCGTACCCGGCCGCGTCGAAGGTGTCCGGCGCGCCCTTGCGGTCCCGGCGGCCGAGCCGCTCGAGTTCGACGTCGGCGAGATGGAAGCCGTCCATGGGCACGTGCGCGGCCCAGGGCGGGCCGTCGGCGTTCAGGGCGCGCACCAGGTGCTCGGCGAGCGTGGTCTTGCCCGCCCCGGGGCTGCCCGCGAGGCCGAGCACGGCACGCCGGCCGTCCCGGACGAGGCCACGGGCACGGTCGATGAGGTCGTCGAAGGTCAGCGGCACACTGCAGAGTGTGTCACCAGGAGTTCGCGCGGTGTGTGGCGTGCGCCACTCACTGGACGGCGTCCCATGGGGAACAGTGCTGGGTATGACTCAGCTCGGTCTGCCCGACACCATCCAGGCCTGTCTCTTCGATCTCGACGGGGTCGTCACCAGGACGGCCGTCGTGCACGCGGCCGCCTGGAAGGAGACGTTCGACGCGTTCCTGCGCAACTACACGGGGGAGCAGGGGCGGCCGTTCGACGCGGTCGCCGACTACGACGAGTACGTCGACGGCCGCCCCCGCGCCGACGGCGTCCGCGCCTTCCTCGCATCGCGCGGCATCCACCTGCCCGAGGGCAGCCCGGAGGATCCGCCGGACGCCCGTACCGTGCACGGCCTCGGCAACCGCAAGAACGTCCTGCTGCTGGAGCGGATCCGCACCGGCGGCGTGGAGGCCTACGAGGGCACCCTGCGCTATCTGGAGGCCGTCCGCGCCGAGGGACTGCGCACGGCGATCGTCTCCTCCAGCGCCAACTGCCAGGACGTACTGCGCTCCGTCGGCGCCGAGCACTTCTTCGACGTACGGATCGACGGTGTGGTCGCCGCCGAACGGCACCTGCCCGGCAAACCGCACCCCGACACCTTCCTCGCCGCCGCCCACGACCTGGGCGTCGAACCGTCCGGGGCCGCCGTCTTCGAGGACGCGCTCGCCGGCATGGACGCGGGACGTGCGGGCGGCTTCGGGTACGTCGTCGGCGTGGACCGCGTGGGCCAGGCCGACGCCCTGTACGCGCACGGCGCGACCATCGTGGTGCGGGATCTCGCCGAACTGGGAGGCAAGCAGTGATCACCGACCGGTCGTACAGTGTGGAGCCGTGGGCCGTACGGGAGACCGCCCTCGATCTCGGCGTGCTCGCCCAGAGCGAGTCGGTGTTCGCGCTGTCCAACGGGCACGTCGGCTGGCGCGGCAACCTCGACGAGGGCGAGCCCCACGGTCTGCCCGGCAGCTACCTCAACGGCGTGCACGAGGTGCACCCGCTGCCGTACGCGGAGGCCGGCTACGGCTATCCGGAGTCGGGCCAGACGGTCATCAACGTCACCAACGGCAAGATCCTCAGGCTGCTGGTGGACGACGAGCCGTTCGACCTCCGGTACGGGCGGCTCGTCGCTCACGAGCGGGTCCTGGACCTGCGCCGCGGGGTGCTGGAGCGGACCTGTGAGTGGACCTCCCCGGCCGGCTCCACGGTCCGGGTGCGCTCGACTCGGCTGGTGTCGCTGACCCAGCGGGCGGTGGCCGCGGTGGCGTACGAGGTGGAGGCCGTCGGCTGCCGCAGCAGGGTGGTGATCCAGTCCGAGCTGGTCGCCAACGAGCCCCTGCCCGAGTCCGACGGCGACCCGCGCGCGGCCATGGCACTGCAGTCGCCACTGGAGCAGGAGGACCACTTCGCCTTCGGCGGCCGGCTGCGCCTGGTGCACCGCACCCGGCGCAGCGGCCTCAGGGTGGCCGTCGCCGCCGACCATGCCGTCAGCGGCCCCGAGCGCACCACCACCCGCAGCGAGAGCGGCACCGACATGGCCCGGCTCACCGTCACCGCCGTGCTGGAGCCCGGGCAGACCCTGCGGGTGGAGAAGCTGGTCGCGCACGGCTGGTCCGGCACCCGCTCGCTGCCCGCGATGGCCGACCAGGTCGACGCCGCGCTCGCCGCCGCCGCGCACGACGGCTGGCAGGGCCTGCTGGCGGACCAGCGGGCCTGCCTGGACGACTTCTGGACCCGCGCCGACGTCGAGACGGAGGGCGACGAGCAGGTCCAACAGGCGGTCCGCTTCGCCCTGTTCCACGTCCTGCAGGCCGGGGCCCGCGCCGAGCAGCGCGCCATCCCCGCGAAGGGCCTGACCGGCTCCGGCTACGACGGGCACGCCTTCTGGGACACCGAGATGTTCGTGCTGCCCGTACTCACCCACACCGCGCCCGCGGCGGTCGCCGAGGCGCTGCGCTGGCGGTACAACACCCTGGACGAAGCCCGCGAGCGCGCGGCCCAACTCGGGCTCGGCGGCGCCGCGTTCCCCTGGCGGACCATCGCGGGACCGGAGGGCTCGGCGTACTGGCCGGCCGGTACCGCCGCCTTCCATGTGAACGCCGGCATAGCCGACGCCGTGGTCCGCTACGCCGAGGCCACCGGCGACACCCGGTTCGAGCGCGAGGTCGGCGTGGAACTGCTGGTGGAGACGGCCCGGTTGTGGCGCTCGCTGGGCCACCACGACGCCCACGGCGTCTTCCACATCGACGGCGTCACGGGCCCCGACGAGTACAGCGCGGTCGCCGACGACAACACGTACACCAACCTCATGGCCCGGCAGAACCTGCTCCGCGCGGCCGACGCCGTCGAACGCCATCCGCGCGAGGCGGCACGGCTCGGCGTGGACGAGGAGGAGAGCGCGGCCTGGCGGGACGCCGCCGAGGCCATGCACGTCCCGTACAACGACGAACTCCGCGTCCACGAACAGCACGCGGGGTTCACCCGCTACCAGCGCTGGGACTTCACCGGCACCCGCCCCGACCAGTACCCGCTGCTGCTGCACTTCCCCTACTTCGACCTCTACCGCAAGCAGGTCGTCAAACAGGCCGACCTGGTGCTGGCCATGTACACCTGCGGCGACTTCTTCGACAAGGGGTACGACGACGAAGGCGCGGAGGGGGCGGAGCAGGTCGCGCGGAACTTCGCCTACTACGAGCCGCTGACCGTGCGGGACTCCTCGCTGTCGGCGTGCTGCCAGGCCGTGATCGCCGCCCAGACGGGCCATCTCGACCTCGCCTGGGCCTACACCACCGAGGCGGCCCTGATGGATCTGCAGGACCTGGAGCACAACACCCGCGACGGGCTGCACATCGCCTCGCTGGCCGGTACCTGGATGGCGCTGGTGGCGGGCTTCGGCGGGATGCGCCGCGACGGCGAGCGCCTGCGGTTCGCGCCGCGCCTGCCCGAGCGGCTGAGCCGGCTCGCCTTCAACGTGGAGTTCCGCGGCCGGCGGCTGCGCGTGGACATCGGCGCGGACAAGGCGACGTACGCGCTGCTGGACGGGCCGCCGCTGACCCTGCGGCACCATGGCGAGCGGCTCACCGTGAGCGGCGATGAGCCGGCGGTGCGGGCGGTACCGCCGGTTGTTCGCCGTGCCGCTCCTGAGCAGCCGCCGCACCGGGCGCCGAACGGGAGTTGACGTCCTTCGGGGTGCTTCTCCCGGGCTCGCTCAGTTCAGCACGCCGGACAGCTGCCGCAGCAGGTCCCCCGTCGCGTCGGCGGCGAGCAGCGCGGACACGGTGCCCAGAAGGAGGACGGCCGCCGCGGCGGACCACAGCCGTGGGGGCGGGCTGGTCTGCAGGGCCGCGATCCGGCGGGTGACGGCCCGGTCGGTGAAGTGCAGGGCGCAGGCGGTGCGGGTCCGGCCGGCGCTGAGCGCTGCCCGGGCCAGCGCCCGGGCGGTGACCGGCCGGTCGCCGACCGTGGCCGCGGCCTGCTCGTCGGCCCACCGCTCCACAAGGAAGCCGACGGCCGTGCGTACCGGGCCGAGCAGCGGGTCGGCCGCCGCCGCGAGCGTCGCCGCCGTGACCAGCGACCCGTGCCGGTGGGCGAGGTGGGCGCGCTCGTGCGCGAGGAGCACCCGCCGCTCGGCGGGCTCCAGCGCGCGCAGCATCGCCGAGGTGACCAGGATCCGGCCCGGCCGGCCCGGCACCGCGAACGCCTGTGGCACCTCGGAGGCGGCGACGATCAGCTCGGTGTCCGCCGGGTGCCCCGCGCACAGCCGGCGCAGGGCGCGCCGGGTGCGGCGTTCGGCGCGTACGGCCCGGTACACCCGTACGGCGATCGCCACCAGCGCCAGGCAGGCGGCGAGGCCGATCGCCTCGGGCACCGGATCCGTCACCGGATGCCCGTCCTCGCGGGCCTCGCGGATCACCGGCGGCGCGTACCCGAGGAGCGCGGCGGCCAGCAGGACCAGTGACCAGGTGGTGGCCGCGGCCGTCAGCACGGCCGCCGAGGTGAGCACGCGCGCGGCGAGCGCCGGAGCGACCCGGCGGCCGATCAGCGGGCCGGCCACCGACAGCAGCAGCGACAGCACCAGCGGGGTGTACACGTCGAACCTCATGCGCCGCCTCCGGCGAGCAGCTCGCGCAGCGCCCGCTCCTCCTCGGGGCTCAGCCCGGTCACGAACTGCTGGAGCGCGGCGATCGGGTCCGGCCCCCGGTCCAGGGCCTCGTGCATCGCCTCGGCGGTCAGCTCGGCCGCGTTCTTCGCCGGCCGGTACGCGCCGCGCCGCCCCGCGGCGTCCCGCAGCACCAGCCCTTTGTCGTACAGGCGTTTGAGGATGGTGTGCACCGTGTTGTAGGCGAGCGCCCCGTCGACCTCGGCCTGGATCTCGGCCGGGGTCAGGGGCCGCTCGGTGGCCCAGAGTGTGGCCAGTACCTCGCTCTCCAGCTCACCGGCGCTGCGCCGCTCCGCCCTGCCGCGGGCCCCTGTGCCAGCCATGCCCCAACCTTACAGCGCGTAGTGCCGTCGGCCGGATGGCCCCGTCCGCCCGGCATCAGGCAGGTATTCGGGGTAGTTTGACGGTGTTTTCCCCGACTCCCGTCCTCGACCCTACGGGTTGTAGGGTGACCAGGGTCTCCACACGCCGCGGGGACAGAGGGGTGAAGATGGCCGGCAGCGCGCACGCCACACTCGCCGGACTCCGGCGCTCACGCTCACCGCGCCCGTCCGGCGGTACCCGGCCGGTCCCTGCCACCGCCCCGCTCGCGGCCGTCGCCGCCGCCTTCACCCTGGCCCAACTCCTCCTGGTCCGGCCCGGCATGGGCCTCGGCTGGGACGAGACGGTGTACGTCAGCCAGGTCAGCCCCCAGGCCCCCGCCGCCTTCTTCAGCGCACCCCGGGCCCGGGGCGTCTCCCTGCTCGTCGCACCCGTCGCCTCCTGGTCCACCTCCACGGCACTGCTGCGGACATACCTCGCCCTCCTGTCCGGCCTCGCCCTGTACCTGGCCCTGCGCGCCTGGCGCGGCCTGTTCCCGGTACGCGTCCTCGCCCTCGCCGGCGCGCTCTTCGCCTCCCTGTGGATCACCCTGTTCTACGGCCCGCAGGCCATGCCGAACTACTGGGTCGCCGTCGGCGCCCTGGCCGTCGTCGGCTGCTTCCTGCGCGCCCGCGCCGAGCGAGCCGACCGGGGCACCCTGTGGGGCCTGGCGGTGAGTGCCGCACTCATGGCCCTGATGCGGCCCATGGACGCCGTCTGGGCGGTGCTGCCGCTCCTCGCCCTCGGCCTGGCCCGCCGCCACCGGCGGGCACTCGCGGTGCTGCTCGCCGGGCTCGCGGCCGGCGCCGCCG
>NZ_JBEPBF010000216.1:0-9918 GCF_040298985.1 Streptomyces sp. NPDC001093
GCCGCGTCGCCCACCACTGCGGCCGCCCCGACGATGACCAGCGTCAGGGGCAGTATCGAATTCCTGGCTAGCGAGCGCACAAGGTCATTATCGACACGGGCCAGGAATTGAGGGTGCTTCAACGGGAGGCCCCCGTCACACTCCACCACCTCAAAGGCACCGGCCTGTCAGCCCGCACCCGCAACGACCTGGACGCCGTCACCGCCGAGCTCAATAGCCGCCCAAGCAAGGCGCGCGCCAGCGTCGCTGACCCGATGGCGTACTTCCAGTCGATCGCCCACACCGGCATCGCCGCGTCCTGCCGGTCAGCGGTTCACGCCGAGCGTGGCCTCCTCCACATGGTCCGCGTCCGAGGCGTCGCTGAGCCCGAGCCGCAGGTGCTCGATGTGGTAAACGGCCTGGTCGAGGAGTTCGGCGACGTGGTTGTCGTAGAGGGCGTAGATCACCGAGCGGCCCTGGCGCCGACCGACGACCAGGCCGAGGTTGCGCAGCAGGCGCAGCTGGTGGGAGCAGGCGGACTGTTCCATGCCGACCTCAGTGGCGAGTTCGGTGGCAGCGCAGGGGCCCTCGCGCAGGCGGGAGAGGATCAGCAGCCGGGAGGGGGTGGCGAGGGCCTGGAGGGTGGTGGCCACCCGGGCGGCGCTGTCCGCGTCCAGGCGGCCGCGCGGGACGGGGTTCTTCGCGGGAGCTGCTCCATGACCCATGGCGGCCATCATACAAGCGATACTTGAAGAGCTCTTCATATGTACCTGTATGGTGGTCGAGTCGATCCGTCCTGCCCTCCCGAGGGGTTCTTCGTCATGTCTTCCACCCTGACCGAGCGGCCCGCGCCCACCGTGACCGCGCACCCGGATGCCACCCGACGGCGGCGGACCCGGGTCTTCGCGCTGCCCGAAGCCCGCTGGGCCGCAGCGGCCACGGTGCTGTTCCTGCTCGCCCTCCCGCTGCAGCTGACCGGCGCGCCCGCCTGGACGTGGGGATCGCTGTACGGGCTCGCCTACGCCGCCGGCGGCTGGGAGCCCGCGCTGGCCGGACTGCAGGCGCTGCGGGAGAGGACCCTCGACGTCGACCTACTGATGATCGTGGCCGCGCTCGGGGCCGCCGCCGTCGGCCAGACCATGGACGGCGCCCTGCTGATCGTCATCTTCGCCACCTCCGGCGCCCTGGAGGCGCTGGCCACCGCCCGCACCGCCGACTCGGTGCGCGGCCTGCTCGATCTCGCCCCGGCCACCGCGACCCGCCTCCGCGACGACGGAGGCGAGGAGACCGTACCCACCACCGACCTCGCCCTCGGCGACACCGTGCTGGTCCGGCCCGGCGAGCGCATCGGCGCCGACGGCCGCGTGCTGGACGGGGCGAGCGAGGTCGACCAGGCCACCATCACCGGCGAGCCGCTGCCCGCCGCCAAGGAGCCGGGCGATGAGGTGTTCGCCGGCACCCTCAACGGCACCGGCGCCCTCCGCGTCCGGGTCGAGCGAGACGCCTCCGACACGGTGATCGCCCGGATCGTGCAGATGGTCGAGGAGGCGTCCGAGACCAAGGCGCCGACCCAGTTGTTCATCGAGAGGGTCGAGCAGCGCTACTCGATCGGCATGGTGGCGGCCACGCTGGCCGTGTTCGCCGTACCGCTCGCCTTCGGCGCCGCGCTGACCGGCTCGCTGCTGCGGGCCATGACCTTCATGATCGTCGCCTCCCCGTGCGCGGTGGTGCTGGCGACCATGCCGCCGCTGCTGTCCGCGATCGCCAACGCCGGACGGCACGGCGTACTGGTGAAGTCCGCGGTGGTGATGGAGCGCCTGGGTCAGGTAGACGCGGTGGCGCTGGACAAGACCGGCACCCTCACCGAAGGCACCCCGCGCGTCACCGACGTCCGGCCGCTGCCCGGCTCGCGACTCACGGAAGGGCAGTTGCTGCGAGTGGCCGCCGCGGCCGAACACCCCAGCGAGCACCCGCTGGCCCGCGCCGTCGTGGCCGCCGCCCGCGCCCGGGGTCTCGCCCTGCCCCACGCCGAGGACTTCGCCTCCACCCCAGGCGTCGGAGTCACCGCCACGGTGGACGACCGCAAGATCGCCGTCGGCTCCCCGGCCCGGCTGCTGCCCGGTGCCGAGGGCGCGCACACCGCCGTCGCCGCCGAACTGGAGGACGGCGGTCGCACCGCGGTCCTGGTGGTGGCCGACGGCGCACCGGCCGGCGTCCTGGGCATCGCCGACCGGCTGCGCCCGGACGCCACCGCCACCGTCGCCTCCCTCACCGCGCTCACCGGCACCGCGCCGACACTGGTCACCGGCGACAACCCCCGGGCCGCCGCCCACCTGGCCGCCGAGGCCGGCATCACCGACGTCCGCGCCGGACTGCTCCCGCAGGACAAGGTGGCTGCGGTCAGGGAACTGGAGCGGGCCGGCCGCAAGGTCCTGGTCGTGGGCGACGGCGTCAACGACGCGCCCGCCCTGGCCGCCGCCCACACCGGCGTCGCCATGGGAAGGGCCGGCTCCGACCTGGCCCTGGAGACCGCGGACGCGGTGATCGTCCGCGACGAACTGGCCACCGTGCCCGCCGTGGTGGCCCTCTCCCGCCGGGCCCGCCGTCTGGTCGTGCAAAACCTGGCCGTCGCCGCGGTGTTCATCTCGGGCCTCGTCGTCTGGGACCTCACCGCCACCCTCCCCCTCCCCCTCGGCGTCCTCGGCCACGAGGGCTCGACCGTCATCGTCGGCCTCAACGGCCTGCGGCTGCTGCGCGAAGCCGCCTGGACAAGGTCCCGCGAGGAGGGCCGCCGCTGACCCAGCGAGTCCCATGGCCCGCCGTACCCACGCAGGTGCGGCGGGCCATTGCCGTCTGACTGCTCCGGCAGCGCTGCTGAACCAGGGTCGCCACTCAGCCGCACATGACTGGCCGTTCATATGGACATGGATTTCATTTCCATCTACGGTGGTGCGTGCCGACCCGGCACGAGCCACAGGGGGTGATGCGCCAATGGGCGGCCGGACGACCCGACAACGCAAGGCGGTCACGCGGGCACTCGCGGGCTGCCAGGACTTCGTGTCGGCCCAGGAGCTGCACACTCTGCTCCTGGCCGGTGACCACGCGATCGGCCTGACCACCGTCTACCGCGCCCTGCGCGAGCTGGAGGCGGACGGCGGTGTGGACGTCGTACGCGACGAAATCGGCGGGCGGCTCTACCGGCTGCGTCCGGCCGACGGGCACCGCCACTACCTGATGTGCCGCGGCTGCGGCCGCAGCCGGCCGGTGGACTCCGAGGTCGTCGAGGAGTGGGCGGGCCGGATCGCCGCCGCGACCGGCTTCACCGCGGTGGAGCACACCGTCGAACTCACCGGCGTCTGCGCCGACTGTTTGCCCCACACCGACGGAGGCCGGCCGTCCGGGGACGGAGATGGAGGAGAGGAACAGCCATGCCACTGGGATCGCGGCCCGGGCCTCCGGGGCCCAGTCCGCAGCTGCGCGAGCTGAAAGAGACCGTGCGTGCCCTGCTCGATCTCGACGACGACACCGCCGTCCTGATCCGCCAGCTCGCCTGCACCGAACCGGGCTGCCCGCCGCTGGAAACGGTCGTCGTGGTGCTGCCGATGGAGGGCGACGCCCGACGCTGGACCTTGCACCGCCCCGCCGACCAGATCACCGAGGACGACCTGCGGGCCGCCCTGCTCGCCGCTGAACAGCACGACTAGGAGACCGACTTGACCACCACCCCCGTAACCGAAGAGCCGCGTGACGAACGGGTCCCCGTCACCGTCCTGACCGGCTTCCTCGGCTCCGGCAAGACCACCCTCCTCAACCGCATCCTCACCGAGAACCACGGCATGAGGATCGCGGTCATCGAGAACGAGTTCGGCGAGGTCGGCATCGACGACGCCCTCGTCCTCGACGCCGAGGAAGAGATCTTCGAGATGAACAACGGCTGCATCTGCTGCACCGTGCGCGGAGATCTGATCCGCATCCTGGGTGCGCTGATGCGGCGCCGCGAGAAGTTCGACCACATCCTCATCGAGACCACCGGACTGGCCGACCCCGCGCCCGTCGCGCAGACCTTCTTCATGGACGACGAGATCGCCGCCCAGCTGCGGCTGGACGCCATCGTCACCCTCGTCGACGCCGCCCACGTGCTCCAGCACCTGGACGAGGTCAAGCCGGAGGGCGTGGAGAACGAGGCCGTCGAGCAGATCGCCTTCGCCGACCGCGTCGTCCTCAACAAGACCGACCTGGCCGGGGAGGAGACCATCGGACAGGTCGTACGCCGCATCCGGGCCATCAACGGCGGAGTGCGGATCATCCCCGCACAGCACGCGCGCATCAATCTCCACGAAGTGCTGGACGTGGGCGCGTTCGACCTCGAGCGGGTGCTCGCCGACGACCCCGCCTTCCTCACCGAGACCGAGCACCAGCACGACACCACCGTCACCTCGGTCGGCATCGAGCTGACCGGGGAACTGGACGAGGACCGGCTCAACGCCTGGCTCGGCCAGTTGCTGCGCACCAAGGGCGTCGACCTCTTCCGCTCCAAGGGCATCCTCGCCATCGCCGGAGCGCCCAAGCAGTACGTCTTCCAGGGCGTCCACATGCTGCTGGACGGCACCTTCGGACGCGACTGGCGCGAGGGCGAACCCCGCACGAACAAGCTGGTGTTCATCGGCCGCAACCTCGACCGCGAGGCCCTCGAACGCGGCTTCGCCGACTGCCTGGCCACGGCGGGGGCAGTCGCGTGAGTACGACGGTGCAGTCCCCGCTCGCCTGGGAGGCAGGCGTCGACGACGCACCCGTCGCCCTCAGCGCGCGGGGCGATCTGGTCGCCGTCGCCGGAGCCGAGGGGACGGTGAAGGTTCTCGACGCGGCGATGGGCGCCGAGATCGGGGCGTTCGAGGTTCCCGGAGGTGCACTCGCGGTCGCGCTCTCCCCGGATGCAGGGCACCTGGTGGCGACCGGCCCCCTGGGGTACGCCCTGTGGCGCCGCTCCGACGGGCGTACGACGGTGCGGGAGTCCGGTGCCTGGTCGGCGGCCGCCGCCTGGGCCGACGGCACCCGGGTCGCGGTCGCCTCCGGCCGCCGCGCACTCGTACTCGACGCGGACGGCGGCGAGTTGTGGCGTACGGAGCCCGCCGCGTCGACCGTCACCGACCTCGCCTGGATGCGGCAGGGGCGGCGCCTGACCGTGGCCGCGTACGGGGCCGTGCGCTGCCACGAGAGGCACACCGAGAAACCGGTCGCCACGTACCCCTACGTGGGCTCCCACCTCGCACTCGCCGTCGCACCCACCGGGAGGTGGATCTGCAGCGGCAACCAGGACGCCTCCATCCATATCTGGAGGGCGCGAGACGGCGGCGAACTCACCATGTCCGGCTACCCGGAGAAGGTCTCCCGGCTCGCCTTCGACGACACCGGCTTCTGGCTGGCCGCCGACGGCGCACCCGACGTGACCGTGTGGGACTTCTCCGGCAAGGGTCCGGAGGGAACCGCACCGCGCTCGCTCCGCTGCCACGAGACGGTGACCGCGCTGGCCTGGCGGCCGGGCGCGGCCGGGCATCTGGCCAGCGGCGGCGCCGACGGCACCGTCGCCCTGTGGCACGCCACCGCCGGGCGGCCGCAGGCGCGCCTGCGGCCCGCGCGCGAACTGGACGGCACGGGCGCGGCGGTCGCCGCACTGGCCTGGACAGGTCCCCACCTGCTGGCCGTCGCGTGGCGGGACGGCCGGATCCGGACGTACGGCGTGCCGTCCCGGACCGCGCTGTGAACCGGTCCGTCATCCGGGCGGCCGCTCCCCGCCCGTGCACGCTCGTCGTGTGCCGGGGCTGCTGCTGCGGCAACCCGCGCAAGCACCCCGGCACCGACCACGCCTGGCAACTGGACCGACTGCGCGCCGGCGCGGCGGAACGCGGCTTCCAGCTCCGTACGACGGACTGCCTCGGCCCGTGTGACCAGGCCAACGTCATCGTCGTCCAGCCCTCCACCGCCGGGCGCCGGGCCGGAGGCCGCGCCGTCTGGGTCGGCTTCGCCATGGACGACGACAGCACCGACGACCTGCTGCGCTGGGCGCAGGCGGGCGGACCCGGCATCGCCGAACCGCCCGCCACCCTGGCCCTCCAGTTCATCCGCCCGCCGCGCGAGGCCCGCGCCCGTGCACGCCGATGACCTCGACGCCGGCGGCCGCGACATTCTCGCGGCCGCCCGGCTCGACGAAGCCACCGCCGCCTCCGTCGCCACGACGCTCCAGGCCGTCGCCACGCCATCCCGCCTGCTGATCCTCACCACCCTGCGGCAGCGCCCGTACCCCGTCGGCGAACTCGCCTGCGCCGTCGGCATGGAACAGTCCGCCGTCTCCCACCAACTGCGCCTGCTGCGTGCCCTCGGCCTGGTCACCGGCCGCCGCGACGGCCGGCGCATCGTCTACAGCCTCTACGACGACCACGTCGCCCAACTCCTCGACCAGGCCGTCCACCACATCGAGCACCTGCACCTCGGCGTCCGCGACATCGGCTGACGCACAGCATCCAGGAGCAGTGCGTCAGTTGAGGTGTGCCACCTGCTGCGGCACCGGGGCCGCGCGCAGCCGGTCGGGCAGCGTGCCGTCGTCGGGCATTCCGGCCCGAAGCCACGCCCCCACCACCTCGGCGTCGGCTTCCGTCACCAACGGGCCGAGTCGTACGGCGACACCACTCGGCCTGCGGTCGGCCCCGCACGGCTGCACGGCGGCGTGCAGACCGCGGCGCCGGCGGCAGTGCAGCACCCTCGCGAGGCAACCGGTGGAGACCATCACCCCGTGCGGGCACTCCCGGACCGCACGGCACAGGGCGTCCATCACCCGCCCCCTCACGGCGGCACGGCATGAGCCGCAGACCACGAGGGTGAAAGGGCGGCTCTGACGGCCGCCTGCGGTATCGCTCATCTCTGAGTCTCCTCCGTGTCGGTGAAAGGGATCCCCTGTTTGCCGCTGCGGCGCCCCAACAGGCCATGATCGTCGGCAAGTTGAAGCCCTGGCGATTTGACAGCACCCGGCCACACCTCCAGCCTATGCTCATGACATCCATTTTCAATAGAGGGGGTGGCCAGCCATGCGCGTTGCCTTCGTCAGCAAGGGCGGCAGCGGCAAGACGACCCTGTCGGCCCTCTTCTCCCGCCACCTGGCGCACTCGGGAGCGCCGGTTGTCGCGATCGACGGCGACATCAACCAGCACTTGGCGTACGCCCTCGGTCTCGGCGAGGACGAGGTCTTCGCCGCGCCGCCGCTCAGCGCGCGCACGAACGAGATCAAGGAGTACCTGCGGGGCACGAATCCGCGGATCCCTTCCATCGAAGCCATGGTGAAGACGACCTCGCCCGGACGCGGGTCCCGGCTGCTGCGGCTGCTCGGCGACGACGAGATCCACGGGCACCACGTCCAGGAGGTCGACGGCGTACCACTCGTGGTCACCGGCGCCTTCGACGAGGGCGATCTCGGCGTGGCCTGCTACCACTCCAAGCTCGGTGCAGGTCGAGCTGTACCTCAACCACCTCGTGGACGGCCCCGGCGAGTACGTCGTCGTCGACATGACCGCCGGCGCCGACACCTTCGCCTCCGGCCTGTTCACCCGCTTCGACATGACCTTCCTGGTCGTCGAGCCGACCCGCAAGAGCCTCTCGGTCTACCGCCAGTACCGCGACCACGCGGCCGAGTTCGGCATCCCCATCGCCGTGGTCGGCAACAAGGTCACCGGCGAGGACGACCTGCTCTTCCTCGAGGAGCACGTCGGCGACGATCTGCTCGCGCACTGCGCACAGTCCTCCTATGTCCGCGCCCAGGAACAGGGCCGCAGCCGCGGCGAGTTGGAGCCGCACAACACCCGCACCCTGGACCTGCTGCGCACGACTGTGGACGCCCGCACCAAGGACTGGACGGCTTTCCAGAAGCACGCCGTGGAGTTCCACCTGCGCAACGCCGCCGCCTGGGCCAACGAGGCCACCGGCCAGGATCTCGCCGCCCAGGTCGACCCGGACTTCCAGCACGGCCCCACAGCACTGGCCGCCCTCGTCTGACCTTCACTCCCTCAAGAACAGGACCACAGAACAGGACAGCCTTCATGTCACTCGACGTCTCCCCGCAGCTGCTCGCCGAGGCCGAGAACGGCGATGTGCAGGAGCAGGACTTCGTGGAAACGGTCCGCACCTCCCTGCCGTACGCCTACGACCTCATCGCCCGGCTCGCCAAGGAACTGCGGTCCGGCACGGCGGAGTTCGCCGACAACCAGACCCCGCCGCCCTCCGAGAAGGACCGCGGCCAGCTCCTGCGCGCCCTGTCCAGCGACGCCATCCGCGGCAGCCTGGAACGGCACTTCGGCATCGCTCTCGCCTTCCAGAACTGCCACCGCGTCGCCGCCTTCCACGCCGAGGCACGCGGCGGCGAGACCCACATCCGCTTCACATCGCCCCGGGCGCAGATCCTCAACCAGTCACCGGAGTTCCGCGACTGCTGAACCACTGCCGGTCGCGACCACCGACTGCCGGAACCGGCGTTCGGCAGTCAAGCCGGCCACTTCGTCCCCCACGCTTGTCCCGGCGACATCCGCCGCACCCCCCACCTGCGCAGCCCCGAGCAGTCGTACGCCCGGTCAAAAGATGGCAACGGTTTTCATCTGCCATTGATCTGAAAATCATTTCCATCTAGCGTCGAAGGTGTCGCCACACGGCCGGCGCGTGTCCGCTGCGCGCCCGGTATCGCCCTAAGGAGCTCCCGCATGTCTACCGCCCCCGCCTCCCGTTCCGCCTGGCCGACCGCGAGGATCGCACTGGTCACCGCGACGGCCGCCCTGACGGCCGTGACGGCGACCGCCTGCTCGACCTCCTCCTCGCACACCAGCAACACCGCCGCGACCAGCAGTGGCAGCGGCTCGGGCAAGGCGATCCAGGTGGTGGCGGCGGAGAACTTCTGGGGCAGCATCGCCTCCCAGCTCGGCGGCAGCCACGTGAAGGTGACCAGCATCATCAACAACCCGGATGCCGACCCGCACGACTACGAGCCCACGGCTGCCGACGCCCGCACCGTGGCCGGCGCCCAGTACACGATCGTCAACGGCATCGGCTACGACGCATGGGCTGACAAGCTGCTGGCCGCCAACCCCGGCAGCGGGCGCACCCAGCTCAAGATCGGCGACCTGGTCGGCATCAAGCCGGGCGGCAACCCGCACCGCTGGTACTCCCCGGACAACGTCCACCAGGTCATCGAGAAGATCACCGCAGACTACAAGAAGATCGACCCGGCCGACGCGGCTTACTTCGACCAGCAGAAGACGACCTTCGAGACGAAGACGCTCGCCGGCTACAACAAGCTCATCGCCGACATCAAAGCGAAGTACGCGGGCACGCCGATCGGTGCTTCCGAGTCCATCGTCACGCCGCTCGCCGAGGGCCTGGGGCTGAAGATGCTCACTCCGGAGACGTTCCTGGACGCGATGAGCGAGGGCTCCGACCCCACGGCCAAGGACAAGGCCACCATCGACCAGCAGATCAAGAACAAGAAGATCAAGATCTACGTCTACAACTCCCAGAACTCCACGCCCGACGTGCAGGCACAGGTCAAGGCGGCCAAGGCCCAGGGCATCCCGGTCGCCACCGTCACCGAGACCCTCACCCCCGCCGGGGCCACCTTCCAGCAGTGGCAGACCACCCAGCTGCAGGGCATCGAACAGTCCCTGGCCAAGGCCACCGGGAAGTGAACTGAAGCCATGAACCCGATAGCGAAGGCCCGCGAAGCCGTCACACACACCAGCAGTCACACCGTCCCCGGCCGCCGAAGCGGGGGGCACGACACGGCCGCAGGAGCAGGAAGCGATCCGGTGGTCGCCCTGCGCGGGGCCGCCGTGCGGGTCGGCGGCCGGACGCTGTGGTCGGGGGTGGACCTTCGCATCGGGGCCGGCGAGTTCACCGCCGTGCTCGGCC
>NZ_JBEPBF010000217.1:0-9897 GCF_040298985.1 Streptomyces sp. NPDC001093
CGCGGTGCGATCGGGGCGCGCGGCGGCAGCGCGGACGCCTGGGCGCCGCTGGGCTGCACCGGAACGGTCGCCCGCTTCTCCTCGCCTCCGCCGGGCAGACCGGCCTCGTCGAGGCCGCGATTGCGGCGCGAGTCCTTGGGCTCCAGCGGTATCGGCGAGCCCCGCAGCGGCTCGTCGGCGGTCCTGGGCAGCGTCAGCCGGAACTGGGAGCCACCGCCCGGCTCGCCCCAGGCCTGCAGCCAGCCGCCGTGCAGCCGCGCGTCCTCCAGGGCGATCGACAGCCCGAGGCCCGTACCGCCGGTGGTACGCGCGCGTGCCGGGTCCGCCCGCCAGAAGCGGCTGAAGACCCGCGTCGCCTCGCCCGGCTTGAGTCCCACGCCGTAGTCGCGCACCGCGACGGCGACCGCGCCACCCGCCGCGGCGAGCTTGACGATGACGTCCTTGCCCTCGCCGTGCTCGACGGCGTTGACGACGAGGTTGCGCAGCACCCGCTCGACACGCCGGGCGTCGGCCTCGGCCACGACGGGCTGCTGGTCGCCGACCACGCGTATGTGGGAGCCCTTGCGCTCGGCGAGCGGCTCGGCACCGCTGACCACACGCCGGACGACCTCCCTGAGGTCTATCGGCTCGGCCTCCAGCGCCGCCGCTCCCGCGTCGAAACGGCTGATCTCCAGCAGGTCCGCGAGCAGCGACTCGAACCGGTCCAGCTGGTCGGCGAGCAGCTCGGCCGAGCGCGCGGTCACCGGGTCGAAGTCCTCACGCGCCTCATGGATGACGTCGGCGGCCATACGGACGGTCGTCAGCGGGGTGCGCAGCTCGTGCGAGACGTCCGACACGAACCGGCGCTGCATCCGCGACAGGTCCTCCAGCTGCTGGATCTTCACCTGGAGGTTCTGCGCCATCTTGTTGAAGGCCTCGCCCAGACGGGCGATGTCGTCCTCACCGGTGACCTTCATCCGCTCCTGCAGCCGCCCGGCGGACAGCCGCTCCGCGATCCCGGCCGCCATCCGCACCGGCGTGACCACCTGGCGCACCACCAGCCAGGCGATCGCGCCGAGCAGGACGACGACGAACAGCCCGGCGGTCGCGAGCGTGCCCTTGACCAGGCTGAGGGACTTCTCCTCCTGGGTCAGCGGGAAGAGGTAGTACAGCTCGTACGGCCGCCCGTTCGGGTCGTTGAGCTGCTTGCCGATGACCAGCGCCGGCTGCGACTCCTTGCCGTTGGCGTAGACGATCCGGGCGTAGCTCTGAGCGGCCGTCGTACCGCTGTTGACCCGTTCGCGCAGGTCGTCGGGGATGCTGGAGGTCGGGTTGACGTTCCCGGAACCGCGCGGGCTGCGGCCGCCGCCGCTGTCGTCGCCGACGGGCAGCGTGACCACGTCGAAGGCGCCCGCACCGCCGCTGGACAGCGACTCCACGAGGTCGCTCATCCACTGGATGACGTTCTGCGGCTGCCGGCCGTCCGCGGTCGCGGTGCCGTCGGCGGTGCCGCTCCCGGCGGGCGCACCGGTACCGGCGCCGCCGGCCGCCTCGTCGGCCTTCTGCTTGGCCACCGCGAAGCCGCCCGTGGCCTGGCTCTGCGAGGCCCTGACCTTCGCGTCCAGCAGGCCGTTGCGCACCTGCCCGATCACGACGAAGCCCAGCAGCAGGACGACGCCCAGGGACATCACCAGCGTCGTGGCGACGACCCGTAGCTGGATGTTGCGTCGCCACAACCGCATCACCGGCAGCAGCGGACGACGCACCCAGCGCAGGAACAGCCTGATGACCGGGCTGCCGTGGACCCCGCCCTCGAGCAGCCCGCCCTCGAAAAGAGTCCTCAACCGGGCACCCGGCGTCCGGCCGACAGGCCGCCCCGGACGGGCTCCGGACCGGCCGGGAGCCGAAGCGGCGCTGTCCCCGGACATGTCAGCTCGGCCCGGCCTTGTAACCGACACCACGGACGGTCACCACGATCTCGGGCCGCTCCGGGTCCTTCTCGACCTTGGAACGCAGCCGCTGGACGTGCACGTTGACAAGCCGCGTGTCGGCCGCGTGCCGGTAGCCCCACACCTGCTCGAGGAGCACCTCGCGGGTGAAGACCTGCCACGGCTTGCGGGCGAGCGCGACCAGCAGGTCGAACTCCAGCGGGGTCAGCGCGATCGACTGCCCGTCCCGCTTCACCGAGTGCCCGGCCACATCGATGACCAGGTCACCGATGGTCAGCTGCTCCGGCGCCGGCTCCTCCGACCTCCGCAGCCGCGCCCTGATCCGGGCGACCAGCTCCTTCGGCTTGAACGGCTTGACGATGTAGTCGTCGGCGCCCGACTCCAGGCCCACGACCACGTCGACGGTGTCGCTCTTGGCCGTGAGCATCACGATCGGCACCCCGGACTCGGCCCGGATCAGCCGGCACACCTCGATGCCGTCCCGTCCGGGCAGCATCAGGTCGAGCAGGACCAGATCGGGCTTGGTCTCCCGGAAAGCGGCCAGCGCCTTGTCGCCGTCGGCTACGAAAGACGGCTCAAAACCTTCACCACGCAGCACGATGCCGAGCATCTCGGCCAGTGCGGTGTCGTCGTCGACGACAAGGACTCGTCCCTTCATAAACGACATCATCCCATTCTCGTAACAGTGACAGAGGCGCTGGTGAGCGAGGTCACTGGCCGGTGACGATAGTCGTACGAGGCCGTCACTGTCTGCCCCCGTCCGCCGAGCCCGGCCATGAAGCGGGCCAAAGGGAGGGCACAGGGTCACTCTTCGCG
The DNA here is from genome assembly GCF_040298985.1 of Streptomyces sp. NPDC001093. Taxonomy (NCBI): domain Bacteria; kingdom Bacillati; phylum Actinomycetota; class Actinomycetes; order Kitasatosporales; family Streptomycetaceae; genus Streptomyces; species Streptomyces sp. NPDC001093. The sequence goes on from NZ_JBEPBF010000217.1 coordinate 2,745, forward strand.
GGGTGCGGTCGAGCCGGCATCAGCCCATCAGCTGATCGCCGCCCGGCGCGACCCGGCGCACAGCTCCGCAAGCGCCTCGGCCGTCACGGGTGAGACCACTCCCTCCTCGGTGACGACGGCCGTCACCAGCTCGGGCGGCGTCACGTCGAACGCCGGGTTGTACGCCTGGGTCCCCAGGGGCGCCACCGGAACACCGCCTCCCGCTCCCGTCACCGGCACCTGAGGCGCGGCGATCTCGGTCACCTCGAAGCCGGGGCGCTGCTCGACCTCGATGGACGCCCCGTCAGCAGTGTCCGGATCGACCGTCGTCACCGGCGCCACCACGATGAACGGCACATGGTGGTACCGCGCCAGCACAGCCAGCGGATAGCTCCCCACCTTGTTCGCCACCGAGCCGTCGGCCGCGATCCTGTCCGCCCCGATCAGCACCGCGTCCACCTCACCGGCCGCGAGCAGCGAACCCGCCGCGTTGTCGGTGAGCAAGGTGTACGCCATGCCGGTACGGGCCGCTTCGTACGCAGTGAGGCGAGCGCCCTGCAGCAACGGCCGTGTTTCGTCCACCCACAGCCGCCGCAGCCGCCCCTCGCGGTGCGCCTTGAGGGCCACCGCGAAGGCCGTGCCCTCACCACCCGACACCAGCGAACCGCTGTTGCAGTGGGTGAGGATCCGGTACCCGCCGCCGGACACCAGCTCGTCCAGCAGCGCGAGTCCGTGAGCCGCCATCCGGGAACTGGCCTCGGCGTCCTCCCGGTGCAGCGCCCGCGCCGCGGCCAGCGCCGCCGTGGCCGCCTCGGTGGCATCGCCGCTCCGCGCCAGCGCGGCCTGATACGCGGCCTGGGCCCGGCGCACGCCGACGGACAGGTTCACCGCGGTGGGCCGGGCACCCTCGAGGGCCCACGCCGCCTCGGCCACGTCGAAGCCACGCGCGGCGGCGAGCGCGACACCGTACGCCCCTGCGATCCCGAGCAGCGGCGCCCCGCGCACGGCGAGCGAACGGATCGCCTCCACCAGCGCCGACGCGTCCGTGCACACCAGCTCGACCTCCTCGACCGGCAGCCGCGTCTGATCGAGAAGCACCAGCACAGGGCCTTCGGGTGGTTCCTCCCATCGGATCGCAGGTATCTCGGTCGACCGCTTGTCCCCGTCGGTTCGCGCCTGCTGATCAGCCATGCCGTCAGTCTGCCCCGAATCCGGCGGACCATTGAAGGCATCCAGCGCCTACCGCGGCCGGTCCCTTCATGACCACCCCATGGCACGATGGCTGCCAACCTGCCGCCGCGACCGCGGACGGGCACCGAGAAGGAGCTTCGATGACAGACACTCCGGGCTGGGCCTCGCCCGGAACCGCCCCGTCGAACGAGGGGCGGGAACCCGGCGCGTCCGGTCCCGCCGAGCCTGCCGACCGTCCCGGCGACACCGCACCAGCACCGCAGCCGGATGCCGACACGCAGGGCCCAGGCGTGAAGTGGTCCAAGGAGCAGCCGCCCCCCGGCCAGTGGTCCGCCCCCACCGGTGCCCCCAGCCCCCACCAGACCCCGCCGCCCCCGCCGCCCGGCCCGGGCTGGACCGGACAACCGCCCGCCGGCCCCGGCAGCCACGGAGGCGGGTACGGCGGCCCTCCCGGCGGCTACGGCGGTTACGGCGGTTACGGCACCCCCGGCGGTCACGGAGCCTGGGGCGGCGGCTGGGGCGGCCCCCCGCCCGCGGCCAAGCCCGGCGTCATCCCGCTGCGCCCCCTCGGCGTCGGCGAGATCCTCGACGGCGCCGTCTCCACCATGCGCACCCACTGGCGCACGGTCCTCGGCATCTCGCTGGCGGTGTCCCTTCTCCTGAACACCAGCATGGTCCTGCTGCAGGGTTTCGTGCTCAACGACGCCACCGTCCAGCCGACGGTCAACGACCCGAACAACGCCAGCCCCGGCGAAGTGCTCCACACCCTGCGCGAAACCATGATCGGCACCGGCATCGTCTCGGTGATCCGCACGGTCGCCATCATCCTTCTGACCGCCCTGCTCACGACCATCACCAGCCGGGCCGTCCTCGGCAGGTCGGTCACCGCCGGCGAGGCCTGGCGCGAATCCCGACCGCAGATCCTGAAACTCTTCGGACTGCTGATGCTGCTGGGCCTGATCTTCGCCGGAGTCGTGCTCGCCGGCGGACTGCCCGGCATCCTCGTCCTGCTCGCCGGGAACATCGGCGACGGAGCCGGCCTGCTCGCCCTCGGCTTCCTCGCGGCCACCGTCGTCGCGGTATGGCTGGGGATCCGCTTCTACCTGGCCGCGCCCGCCCTGATGCTGGAGCGGCAGGGCATCGTGAAGTCCCTGAAGCGCTCCGCGAAGCTCGTCCGCGGCTCCTGGTGGCGCACCTTCGGCATCGTGCTGCTCACCCTGCTCATCACGGTCATCGTCGCGTCGGTCATCTCCATCCCCTTCACCCTCATCGGGGCCGCCGTCAGCGGCGACAGCACAGGCGACGTGCTCGGCACCAGCGGCGGACACATCGGCTGGACCGCCCTGATCATCCGCGGCATCGGCGCCCTGATCGGCACCACGCTCACCCTGCCGATCAGCGCGGGCGTCACCGTGCTCCTCTACATCGACCAGCGCATCCGCCGCGAGGCCCTCGACCTCGAACTGGCCCGCGCCGCCGGTGTCCAGAGCACCGGCGGGCCCGGCCCCGTCCCGGGGAGCTGATGCGGTGAGTCTCACGGGGGGACTGCTCACGGCGCCGGCATCGTCCGGCGCCGGCGGCACGGTCGTACAAGGCCTGCTGCGCGCGGCGGACACGGCCGTCCGCGCAGCGGGCGGCTCGGGAGACGGGCCGCCCGTGACCACCCCGCGCGATCCCGCGCGGGAGGCGGCTCGCCGCGAGCTGTCCAAGCGGATGTACCACGAGAACGATCCCGGGCTGTTCCAGCGCGCACTGAACGCGTTCTGGGACTGGCTCGACCGGTTGTTCAGCTCGGCCGCCTCGTCGACACCCGGCGGCACGATCGGCCTGGTCGTCGTGGTCCTGTTCGTCGTCGCAGTCCTGGCCGCCCTGTGGTGGCGCCTGGGCACCCCGCGCAGGCAACCCTCCTCCACCGCCGCCGCCCTGTTCGACGACCGCCCCCGCAGCGCCGCCGAACACCGCGCGGCCGCCGAGGCACACGCGGCCCAGGGCCACTGGAACCAGGCCGTGCAGGAGCGCATGCGGGCCATGGTCCGCTCCCTGGAGGAGCGCACCCTGCTCGACGTCCGCCCGGGCCGCACCGCCGACGAAGCGGCCGCCGAGGCCGGCCGGACCCTGCCCGCACACACCGACCGACTGCGGGCCGCGGCCCGCGAGTTCGACGACGTGACATACGGCGGACGCAGGGCGACCGAGCAGTCGTACCACCGCATCGCCGAACTCGACCACGACCTCGAACGCACCAGGCCCACCCTCGCCCACAGCACCACCAGCACGGCCCACACCACCCACCAGGGGGCCGCCGAGTGACCGCAGAGGCCACGCTGCCGGCCACCTCCACCGCGCCCACCGTCCGCCAGGTGTGGACCCGCGCACGAGGCATCGCGCTCGCCGCCGCGCTCATCCTGGTGGCGGCCGTCGCCATGGCGGCCGTACGCTCCACAGTCCGGCACGGCGAACTGGACCCGCGATCCGCCGACCCCTACGGCAGCCGTGCCGTCGCCCAACTCCTCGCCGGCCATGGCGTCTCCACGCGTGTGGTCACCACGCTCGGCGTCGCACGCAACGCCGCCGGAGCGGACACCACGCTCCTGGTCGCCGTACCCGACCTGCTGACGAGCCGTCAACAGGACCAGCTGCGCAGGGACACCGCCACCTCCGGCGGGCGCACCGTCCTCGTCGCGGCCGGCAGCCCCTCCGTGGAACGACTCGCGCCCGGAGTCACCGCAGACCCCGCCACCAGCAGCGCCACCACGCTCGCCCCCGGCTGCACGCTGCCCGAGGCCCGGCGCGCGGGCAGCGCCGACACCGGCGGCATCCGCTACACCACGACCCGCCTCGACGCCGACCGCTGCTACCCCAGCCAGCGCCTTGCCACCCTGCTGCGCATCCCCGAGGCATCCGGGGGCGGCGACACCGTCGTGCTCGGCGCGCCCGACATCCTCTACAACGACCGCCTCGACAAGCAGGGCAACGCCTCGCTCGCCCTCCAACTCCTCGGCTCGCGCCCCCATCTGGTCTGGTACCTCCCCTCGCTCTCCGACGCCTCGGCCACCGGCACCGGCGGCCGGAAGAACTTCCTCGACCTGCTCCCCTCGGGCTGGCTCTGGGGCACCCTGCAGCTCTTCATCGCAGCGGGCCTCGCCGCCTTCTGGCGGGCACGCCGCTTCGGCCCCCTCGTGCCCGAAAAACTCCCCGTCGCGATCCGCGCCTCGGAGACCGCCGAAGGCCGCGCCCGCCTCTACCGCAAAGCCGACGCTCGCGACCGCGCGGCCGCCGCTCTTCGCTCCGCCACCCGCATCCGCCTCGCCCCCCTGGTCGGCATCCCCGTCACCCAGGCGCACACGCCCGAGACCCTGCTCCCTGCCCTGTCCGCACACCTCACCGGTGACCAACAGGCCCTGCACTCGCTCCTCTTCGGACCGCGGCCCGGCGACGACGCGGCCCTCATCGCACTGACCGACCAACTCGACGCCCTCGAAGGAGAGGTACGCCGTTCATGATGGACCCGACCACTGACAACGCCGGGACCACCGGGGACGCGGGCACCGCCCGAGCCTCCCTGGAAGCCCTGCGCGCCGAGATCGCCAAAGCCGTGGTCGGCCAGGACCCCGCCGTGACCGGCCTAGTCGTCGCCCTCCTCTGCCGCGGACACGTTCTCCTCGAAGGAGTCCCCGGAGTCGCCAAGACCTTGCTCGTCCGCGCCCTGGCATCCGCACTCGAACTCGACACCAAGCGCGTCCAGTTCACCCCCGACCTGATGCCGAGCGACATCACCGGCTCCCTCGTCTACGACACCCGCAGCGCCGAGTTCTCCTTCCAGCCCGGCCCCGTCTTCACCAACCTCCTCCTCGCGGACGAGATCAACCGCACCCCGCCCAAGACCCAGTCCTCCCTCCTGGAAGCCATGGAGGAACGCCAGGTCACGGTCGACGGCACACCCCGCCCGCTCCCCGAGCCGTTCCTGGTCGCCGCGACGCAGAACCCCGTCGAATACCAGGGCACCTACCCCCTCCCCGAGGCCCAACTGGACCGATTCCTCCTCAAACTGACGATCCCTCTGCCCTCCCGCCAGGACGAGATCGACGTCCTGACCCGCCACGCCTCGGGCTTCAACCCACGAGACCTGCGCGCCGCCGGCGTACGCCCCGTCGCCGGACCCACCGACCTGGAAGCCGCCCGCGCCGCCGTCGCGAAGACGACCGTGTCCCCCGAGATCACCGCGTACGTCGTGGACCTCTGCCGCGCCACCCGGGAGTCGCCCTCCCTCACCCTCGGCGTCTCCCCGCGCGGCGCCACCGCTCTCCTGGCCACCTCACGCGCCTGGGCCTGGCTGACGGGCCGCGACTACGTCATCCCCGACGACGTCAAGGCACTCGCCCTGCCCACCCTGCGCCACCGGGTCCAGCTGCGCCCCGAGGCGGAGATGGAAGGCGTGACGGCGGACTCCGTCATCAACGCCATCCTCGCGCACGTCCCGGTCCCCCGCTGATGGCACTCACCGGACGCGCCGCCCTCCTCGCGGCCCTCGGCTCGATCCCCGTCGGCATCCTGGAACCCGGCTGGACCGGCATCCTCGCGGTCAACGGCCCCCTGGCCCTCGCCTGCGCCTGCGACTACGCGCTCGCCGCACCCGTACGACGGCTCGTCCTGTCCCGGTCCGGCGACACCTCCACCCGTCTCGGGGAGGCCGCCGACGTCACGCTCACGATCACCAACCCGTCCCGTCGCCCCCTTCGGGCACAGCTGCGGGACGCATGGCCGCCCAGCAGCTGGCTGCCGGGCACCGAGATCGAGGCCTCCCGCCACCGTCTGGCCGTCCCCCCGGGCGAACGCAGACGCGTGACAACCCGGCTGCGTCCCACCCGCCGCGGCGACCGCCAGGCCGACCGCGTGACGATCCGCTCCTACGGCCCCCTCGGCCTGTTGCCCCGCCAAGGCACCCACAAGCTGCCCTGGTCCGTACGAGTTCTTCCCCCGTTCACCAGCCGGAAGCATCTCCCGTCGAAACTCGCCCGATTGCGTGAACTGGACGGCAGGACCAGCGTGCTGACCCGCGGCGAGGGAACGGAGTTCGACAGCCTGCGCGAGTACGTTCCCGGAGACGACACCCGCTCGATCGACTGGCGAGCCACCGCCCGCCAGTCCGCCGTCGCCGTCCGCACCTGGCGCCCCGAACGCGACCGGCACATCCTGCTCGTCCTGGACACCGGCCGCACCTCGGCCGGCCGCGTGGGCGACGCACCACGCCTCGACGCCTCCATGGACGCGGCACTCCTCCTGGCGGCCCTGGCCTCCCGAGCCGGCGACCGCGTGGCGCTCCTGGCGTACGACCGCCGGGTACGGGCCCTGGTTCAAGGCCGGTCGGCAGGAGACGTACTGCCGGGCCTGGTGAACGCCATGGCCCCGCTGGAACCGGAACTCGTCGAGACCGACTCCCGGGGCCTCACCGCGGCAGCTCTGCGTACGGCACCTCGCCGATCCCTGATCGTGCTGCTCACGACGCTCGACGCGGCACCCGTGGAGCAGGGTCTGCTCCCCGTGCTTCCGCAGCTCACTCAACGGCACACCCTTCTGGTCGCCTCAGTGGCCGACCCGCACATCGCCCGGATGGCAGAGTCCCGGGGCAGCGCGGAGGCGGTGTACGAGGCAGCAGCGGCGGCTCAGGCACAGAGCGAGCGTCAGCGCACCGCTCAACAGCTACGACGGCATGGTGTGACGGTTGTGGACGCGACGCCGGAGGCTCTCGCGCCGGCGCTGGCGGATGCGTACCTGGCTCTGAAGGCGGCGGGCCGGCTTTGATCCGCCGTGGCTCTGCCGCCCTTCGGGGTACTGCAGGTCCTGAAATGCAGAAAGGCCCACGCCTTCCGGCGTGGGCCTTTCCCAAAAATTGTTCGGCGGTGTCCTACTCTCCCACAGGGTCCCCCCTGCAGTACCATCGGCGCTGTGAGGCTTAGCTTCCGGGTTCGGAATGTAACCGGGC
>NZ_JBEPBF010000218.1:0-9777 GCF_040298985.1 Streptomyces sp. NPDC001093
TCTCCGGCTTCGGGGTGAGCGGGCGGGTGCGGGTTTGGGGCCGGCGGGCGGTTTCGGGTCAGCGGATGCCCCGGCTTCCGCCGCAACGGACGCGGCGGTAGCCGGGTCCGTCGCAGGAGCTGGTCCGCAGCCGCACGGTCTCAGGGCCGGCGCCAGTCGTCGGCGCTCAGGTGAGAGCCGGCCTGCGGGCCCATCCGCAGCATGCCGCCGTCGACGCTCCAGCACGCGCCGGTGACGTACGAGGCGTCCGGGCTCGCCAGAAAGGCGATGACGGCGGCGACCTCCGTGCGTCACCGGGTCGCCCGAGTGGCACGCCGGGCCGCCGCTCGGTGTGCACGTCGGTGTCCTCCTGGCCGGTCCTCGGCGTGGCGATCTCCCCCGGCGCGACCGCGTTCACGGTCCGCCCTTCACCGCACAGTACGGTGCCACGCCGACCCGGCACGTCGACGATCCGGCCCCCGTCGCCCTGCCGGATCGTGCGCCGGGCCGCGTGCTGCCCGCACAGGAACGGCCCGACGAGGTCGACGTCCAGGACCCGGCGTACGTCCGCGAGGGTCAGGTCGAGGAAGGGGTTCATGATGCCGGTACCGGCGTTGTCGACCAGGACGTCGAGGCGGCCCAGCCGGGCGACGGCGGCGCGGCGGCCCTTGCCGCGGACCTCCTCCGCCGTGCGTCCAGACCCGCCCCGGCCAGGCGTACGGCGGTGGCTCGGCCGATTCCGGAGTCCGCGCCCGTGACGATCGCTGCGCCGGGCATGGCCGGCCTCCGCAGCTTGCCTGGGCTTCGCAGTTCCCCGCGCCCCTTCGGAGCGTCTGAGGGAACCTTGGGTGCATGGATCCCGTGGCTGCTCTCGACCGGATCGCCTTTCTGCTGGAGCGGTCGCTCGCGCCCACCTATCGGGTGAAGGCCTTCCGGACCGCCTCGCGGACGTTGGCCGTCCTGCCCGCGGACGAGGTTTCCGAGCGGGCGGCGGCCGGGACGCTGGAGGCGCTCAAGGGGGTCGGGCCCAAGACCGCGCAGGTGGTGCGGGAGGCGTTGGCCGGGGAGGTGCCGGGGTATCTGCGGAAGCTGGAGGAGGAGGCCGGGGCGTCGGTCGGGGCGGAGGGCGCCGGGGCGGAGTTGCGGGAGCTGGTCCGGGGGGACTGTCACACCCATTCGGACTGGTCCGACGGAGGGAGCCCGATCGAGGAGATGGGGCGGGCGGCGGCCGAGCTCGGACACGAGTGGACCGCTCTGACCGACCACTCCCCCCGGCTGACGGTGGCCCGCGGCCTGTCGCCGGAGCGGTTGCGGGAGCAGCTGGAGCTGGTGGCGGAGCTGAACGCGCGGTGGGCGCCGTTCCGGCTGCTCACCGGTATCGAGTGCGACATCCTCGAGGACGGCTCGCTGGACCAGGAGCCGGAGCTGCTCGAGCGGCTGGACGTGGTCGTGGTGTCGGTGCACTCCAAGCTGCGGATGGACGCCCGCTCGATGACCCGCCGGATGGTGGCCGCCGTACGCCATCCGCACGCCGATGTGCTGGGGCACTGCACGGGCCGGCTGGTGACGGGCCGGGGGCGGCCGGAGTCGGAGTTCGACGCGGACGCGGTGTTCGCGGCCTGCGCCGAGTCCGGTACGGCGGTGGAGATCAACAGCCGTCCCGAGCGGCTGGACCCGCCCCGCCGGCTGCTGCGCCGGGCCGTGGAGGCGGGGGTGCTGTTCGCCGTCGACACCGATGCGCACGCGCCCGGCCAGCTCGACTGGCAGATCCTCGGCTGCGCCCGGGCCGAGGAGTGCGGGGTGCCCGCCGAGCGGGTGGTGACCACCTGGTCCGCCGACGAGCTGCTGGCCTGGACCCGGGAGGGCCGGGTCCCGGCGCGCGTGGCGGGTTCCTGACCCGCCCGGCGTGGCATCCGGCGCGCAGCGTGAGCCAGGAGGGGGCAGACCTGCTCGAAGGGCTCGACGGGAGGCCACTGGCGTGAGCATCATGGGAGGTGGTACACGTCACATGGCCCGCCGGAACACCACGGGATGGTTGTTCGTTGAACCGGCCGTGGGTACGGATGGGACAGTGTCCCCGGGCCTCACCTTCTGCCCACAGGGACGATCGTTCGGCTGAAGCCCTGTGGAGCCCTTCGCCGAGAGGCGACCGCCGTCCGTGCCCACCACCTGACCGCCCCGGTCGTGAATCCCCCGTCACGGCCGGGGCTCTTTCGTGTGCACCGGTTCACCGGCCGGCCGCTCCGACGCCCACCTGCTCACCGGTGCGCACGGCCCCGTCCTCGATGAACTCCCGCAGGTCGGCCGTGAGCCGGGCGGCGTGCGTGGCGAACAGCCCGTGGCCGCCGTTCTCGTACATCTTCAGGACGGCGCCCGGCAGCAGCCGGGCCAGGCGTTCACCGGTGAGTGCCGACGGCGCGGAGGTGTCGTGGGTGCCGTGCACCACCAGCACCGGGAGGTCCAGCGCGGGCAGCTCGGCGGCGAGGTCCAGCGCGGCGACGACGGCCCGGACCGCGGTCGCGGCGCGGGGCGTGGCGACCAGGCAGCGGTCGATCAGATAGCGGACGTAGGCCGGGGAGACGTCGTTGCCGGGCTGCTGGACGGCGAAGAAGTCGTCCGCGAAGCGCGTGAACCAGGCGGCCCGGTCACGACGGAAGGACTCCTCGTCGGCGCGTACGGCCGCGGGGTCGATGCCCTCCGGGAGGTTCGGCGAGCGGACCAGGCCGGGGCTGACGCCGGCGACGAGGGCGGCGCGGGCCACGCGCGCGGTGCCGTGCCGGGTGAGGCAGCGGATCACCTCGGCGGTGCCGACGGAGTGCCCGACGAGGGCGACCTCGCGCAGGTCGAGGTGGTCGAGCAGGCCGTGGAGGTCGTCGGCGAGGGTGTCGAGGTCGTATCCGTTCCAGGTGTCCTCGGAGCGGCCGTGTCCCCGCCGGTCCAGCGCCACGCAGCGGAATCCGGCCTCCGCGAGCGGCAGCGTCTGGTACTCCCACATCTCCTGGCCGAGGTAGGCGCTGGCCACGAAGACGGCGACCGGGCCGGTGGCCGGGCCGTGGTCGGTGTAGTGCAGGCGGGCGCCGTCGACCGGGCTGTCGAAGTACGGCATGGGGTGCCTCCTCGGCGGTGGGGAGCTGGTGCGACGCCGCTGCGTCGCGCTGACGTCCTCGATACTCCCCGGATCCGGCGCACCGGTCGATTACCTGTCGCGTCATGGCCGGGTGTGCGCGCGCCCGGGCCCGGGTACCCGGCCGGTCTCCCGGAGCGTGGGCCGAGAGGAGCCGAAGGTGAGCGGCGCAGCGGGCAGCAGGGTCGTGGTCACGGGTGCCACCGGCAATGTCGGCACGAGTGTGGTGCGGTTGCTCTCGGAGGACCCGGAGATCAAGTCGGTGCGCGGACTGGCCCGGCGTACGCCGGCCTGGTCGCCGCCGAAGACCGAGTGGTCCGCGGCCGACATCGCCTCCGAACAGGCGAACCTCGCCGAGCGCTTCGAGGGCGCCGACGCCGTCGTCCATCTGGCCTGGGCGTTCCGGCCGACGCACGATCCGGCGGTCACCTGGCGGACCAATGTGCTCGGCGGCATCCGGGTGTTCGAGGCGGTCGCCGCGGCGCGGGTGCCGGTGCTGGTGCACGCCTCGTCCGTGGGCGCGTACTCACCCGGCCCCAAGGACCGCGCGGTGGACGAGTCCTGGCCGACGCACGGCTGGCCGGACGCCGCCTACTGCCGGGAGAAGGCCTATCTGGAGCGCTCCCTGGACGTGTTCGAGCGGGACCACCCCGAGGTGCGGGTGGTGCGGATGCGCCCGGCGTTCCTGTTCAAGTGGCAGTCGGCGAGCGAGCAGCGGCGGATCTTCGGCGGGCGTTTCCTGCCGGGTCCGCTGGCCCGGCCGGAGCTGCTGCCGTTCCTGCCGGACATCCAGGGGCTCAGGGTGCAGGCGCTGCACACGGACGACGCCGCCCAGGCCTACCGGCTCGCCGTGCACCCGGACGGCGCGCGGGGCGCCTTCAACCTCGCCGCGGACCCGCCGCTCGACGCCGGCGTGCTCGCCGAGCTGCTGGGCAGCCGCCCGGTGCGGCTGCCGCGTACGGCGGCCCGGTCGGCGATCGCCGCGGCCTGGGGGCTGCATCTGCTGCCGGCCTCACCGCAGCTGTTCGACGCCGTGCTGCGGCTGCCGCTGATGGACTGCGGCCGGGCGCGCACCGAGCTGGGCTGGCGGCCGCGGCGTACGGCGACCGGGGTGGTGCAGGAGTTCCTCGACGGCCTGCAGAGGGGCGGAGGGATGGACACCGAGCCGTTGCGCGGGCGCAAGGTCGGCTGATCCGCCGCGCGCCCGGGCCGAGGGGAGTACGCCATGGCCGCACAACGAGAGCCGGAGCCGGACCGTGACACGAGCCCGGTCCCGAGGGACATGCCCGACCAGCAGGCGGGCGCCGGCGAGGACCCGTGGGAGGTCGGGCCGGACAAGCCGCGCGAGCACGAGGTGACTCCGGCGGAGGACGCGCCTGACGCGGACGAACCGCCGGCCTGAGCGGTCCCGGCGCCTTCGCAGCACCGGTCGTTCAGCGCGGCGCCCGCTCCCGGAGCGCCGCTCGCCACGCCGGCAGGCGGCCCTCGGTGACCGGCTCCGGGCGGCGGCCGCCGCTGGTGAAGAAGTCGGCCAGCGGCAGGATGGCCGCGCCGACGGTGACCGCGTCCGGGCCGAGCCGGCCGAGGTCGATGGTGACCTTGTCGGCCGGATGACGCAGCGCGTACGTCGCCGCGTGCCGCCGTACGGCCGGCAGGAAGCGGGCGCCCAGCTGGAGCCCGGCCCAGCCGCCGATGAGGATCCGCTCGGGCTGGAAGAGGTTGATCAGGTCGGACAGGCCGGCGCCGACGTACTCGGCGGTCTCCTCGAGGACGGCCAGCGCGACGGGGTCGTGCTCGGCGCCCTCGGCCGGATACGCGGCGGCGAGCATCGCGGTGAGCGCCGTCTCCTCGTCGGTGCCCTCGGGCGGCCGTCCGCCCTCCTCGCGCCAGCGGTCGAGCAGAGACTCGGCGCCCGCGTAGGCCTCCAGGCAGCCCGGCGCGCCACAGCGGCAGCGGCGCCCGCGCACCCGCACGGTCAGGTGCCCCCACTCCACCGCCCGCCCGTGCTCCACCTCGGGGGTGACCACGCAGGCGCCGACGCCGGAGCCGAAGAGCACGACCACGGCGTTGCGGGCGCCGCGTCCCGCGCCGAACCACATCTCCGCCTGGCCCAGCGTCTTGGCGCCGTTGTCGATGAAGTACGGGATCCCGTCCGGGAGCCGGGAGGAGGAGCGGAGCAGCCGTTCCAGCGGGACGGCGTCCCAGCCGATGGTCTGCCCGTGGACGACGGCGCCCTGCTCCGGGGTGTGCTCGACGATGCCGGGGACGCCGACTCCGACGCCGAGCAGCCGCTCGGGCACGGCCTGTTCGACGCCGAGGACCTCGGCGATGCCGTCGCGGATGTGGCCGGCGATCACCTCGGCGTCGTAGCCCTGCGGGGCCAGCCGGTGTTCGGTGCGGGCGAGTTCGGTCAGGGCCAGGTCGAACAGCTCGACCCGGACGCGGGTTTCGCCGACGTCGACGCCGATCATCTGTCCGCTGTCCGGGGCGACGCGCAGCAGGGTGCGGGGCCGGCCGCCGTCGGAGTCGACGCTGCCGGCCTCCTCGACCAGACCGTCCGAGATCAGGTCGGCGACCACGTTGCTGACCGAGCCGGAGCTCAGGCCGGTGGCCGGGCCCAGCTCGAAGCGGCTGAGGGGGCCGTCGAAGTACAGCTTCTGCAGCACCGCCGTGCGGTTGCCCCGCCTGAGGTCGCGTACCGTGCGCCCATTACGCCCCGCCATGCCGCTCCCTTCACGAACCCTTCCCGACCTGCAACATACCCCTTCGGACAGGCGGAACGCGAGATTCTCCCAACCCTTAGTTCACGATCTGAGCAAAGCGGCTCACCCCGCGGCGTACACGTCCTCCACGTAACGCCCCTCGGCCACCAGCGAGTCGAGCAGGCGCCCGGCCGCCGCCTCGTCGTCATCCGGCGTCCGTTCCCGGTACAGCGTGCGGAAGGCCTCGCGGACGCCGGGGGCCATCCGGGCGCCGTCGCCGCAGACGTACACCCGGGCGCCGGCGTCCAGCAAGGCGCGGACCTCGTCGGCCTCGGCGGCGATGCGGTGCTGCACGAAGGCGGCCCCGTTCTCGGGCGCGGCGCTGAAGGCCGGACGCAGCGAGACCGCGCCGGCCTCCTCGGCGGCCCGCAGCTCCGCGGCGTGCAGGAAGTCGGCGTCGGGGGCGTCGCAGCCGAAGTAGAGCAGCGCGGGCGGGAGCTCGGCGCCCGCGGCACGGGCCGCGACCCGGTCGGCGACGGCGCCGCGGAACGGGGCGAGTCCGGTGCCGGCGGCGACCATCACGACGGGTGCCGAGCCGTCGATCCGGAAGGCCTCGCGGCAGGGCTGGACGCGGGCGTACACGGTGTCGCCGGGCCGGAGGGTCGCCAGGTGGCCGGAGCCGGTGCCCCGGTGGCGGCCCTTCCCGGAGCGGGCGGGGGCGTCGAGGACGGAGACCATGAGGTCCACGTGGCGGGCGTCGACGACCGGCGAGGAGGACACCGAGTAGGTGCGGGGCCGCAGCGGGGGCAGCAGGTCGAGCAGGAGCGGCCAGCCGAGGGCGCCGCGCAGGGCGGGGTGGTCCTCGGCGAGTTCGACGAGGGTGCGCGGATCGTCGCCCGTCAGGGCGGCCAGGGCGGCGCGCTCGGGCGGGCAGGGGTTGGCCTCGGCGAGCAGGGCCAGCTGCCGTGCCGTCGGCCGCTGTTGCAGCTCGACGTGGTGGGTGAGGAGTTGCCGCACGGTGAGCGGGCGGTCCACGGCGAGGCCGTCGCGGCGCGGGCGGGTGGCCCGGATCTCCAGGACGGCGTCGGGCTCGAGGCCGAACGCGGCGACGGCGCGGTCCACCAGGTCCGGGGCGTTGGCGGGCAGCACGGTCAGATGGTCGGCGGTGCGGTAGGTGACGCCCTCGGGCAGCGCGATGCGCAGGAACCGCTTGGTGCGCGGGTATGCGGGGGCGGTGAGGTCGTACGCCTCGGTGACGGTCATCGGGACCAGCTCGTGCCGGGCGGCGAGGGCGTCCAGCGGGCCACCGGTCAGGGTGCGGACCTCGTACGCCGTCGTGGGCTCCGCCTCCCGGGTACCGGCGTCGGGGTCGCCGTACTCCGTCAGCAGCGCGGTGCGCAGCCGGGCCGTGAACTCCCGGACCCTGCCGGTGAGATCGCCGGAGGCGTCGGCGGCGGCCCGGTCGGTCAGGCGGGTGGCGCCGAGCTCGGCGAGGCGGGCGTCGACGCGGGTGGGAACCTGCTGGTAGGTGGCGGACCAGTTGCGGTCACCGACGCCGAGGACGGCGTAGGTCACGCCGGTCAGGTCGGGGGTGCCGTCGAGCCAGGCGGTGAACGCGCGGGCGTCGTCGGTGGGGTGGCCGTTGTAGGAGGCGGCGGTGATGACGACCACTCGGTCCGTGGGCAGTCCGTCCGCGTACGCGTCCAGCGCGGCGACCTCGGTGGCGCAGCCGACGGCGGCGGCCTCGTCGGCGAGCTGGGCGGCGAAGGCGCGGCAGGTGCCGTAGTTGCTGCCGTGCAGGAAGAGGACGCCGGTGCCGGGGCGGACCCGGGCGGGCAGCGTGTCCGGGGCCGGGCCCGTGTCGGCTCGCGCGGGGATGCCGCCCGGCAGCGGGGTGTGCACGCGGTCGGCGGGGGTGCGCGGGCTCAGCGTGAGGGTGAAGCCCTCGGGCTTGAGGGTGAGGGTCTCCTTCACGGTGAGCCGGTAGTCGGCGTGGTCGTGCAGCCGGTACCGGTGGACCAGCATGGCGAGCAGCATGGTCGCCTCATGCAGTGCGAACTGCCGCCCGATGCAGGCGCGTTCGCCGGTGCCGAAGGGCTTGAAGGCGTGCACCGGGCGGGCCGCCTCCGCCTCGGCGGTGAACCGCTCGGGGTCGAACAGCTCCGGGTTGTCGCCCCACACGGGCTGCCGGTGCAGCATCGGGGTGAGCACGGTGACGGCCTGGCCCGCGGCGAGCGGGATCCGGCCGCCGAGCAGGGTGTCCTCGCGGGCGTGCCGGCCGAAGGCGGCGGCCGTCGGCCACAGCCTGAGGGCCTCGTTCAGCACCTGGCGGGTGTAGGTGAGCCGGCCGATGTCGTCGTACGAGGGCTCCGGGTCGGCCGCGCCGCCCCACAGCGCGTCGGTCTCGCGCTGCACCAGCCGCAGCACGGCGGGGTGCTTGGCGAGGTAGTACAGGGCGAAGGACATCGCGCCGGAGGTGGTCTCGTGGCCGGCGATGAGGAAGGTGATGACCTGGTTGCGGATGTTGGCGGCGTCCAGGGTGGTGCCGTCGGCGGGGTGTGGCGCGCTGAGCATCAGCCCGAGCAGGTCCTCGGCGCCGCTCTGGTCGGTGCCGGTGCGGGAGGCGATGACGTCGTCGACGACCTTCGCGAGGTGGTCGGCGTCGGCCCGGAAGGCCGCGTCGGCGGCGGAGTGGTCCTGGCCCGGGGTGCGGGCGAGCCGGTGCATGCTCCACTCCAGGCAGCGGACCATCGACTCCACGAAGGGGTGCGGCTCGACGCGCTCGAAGGAGCCGAAGTCGTAGCCGAAACCGGCGAGGCCGATGGTGTCGAGGGTCATCCGGGTCATGTCGTCCGGCACGTTCACGGCCTGCCCGTCGCGGGCCGCGCGGTCCCAGGAGCCGATGAGCCGGCGGGCCACCTCGAGCATCACCGGGTGGTAGGTGCGCATCGAGCCGAGCGCGAAGGCGGGCATCAGGATGTCGTGCGCCTTGGCCCAGTTGGGTTCGTCGTTGTACGCCGTGAACAGACCGTCGGCGGCGAAAGAGCGCACGTTCTCCAGCGCGGGCCCGACGTGCTTGGCGAACCGCTCCTCGTCGGCGAGGTCCGCGACCAGGTCGGCGTCGGCGACGAACAGCACGTCCCGGCCGTGCAGCCTGCGCACGAGCACCGGGCCGTGGGTGCGCATCAGGTCCATGACCTGCTGGAGGGGGGTGTGGCCGGGACCGGTGGCGGTGATGTCGACGACGGGGACGCCGGGCAGGGTACCGGCGGGGTCGGGGTGCAGTGCGGTGGGGGACATGGCGCGACAACTGCCTTTCGCGGTAACGGAGTACTCGCGGTAACCGAGTACTGCGTTCCAGGGTGGGCGAGCGGCGGTGCGGGTCCGTGCTCCGGCACTACACGATCGCGCAGTCAAATCTCGGTCGCGGGCCTTGCGCCGAGCGGGCCCCACGGTCTCGGCAACGCGCACCGGGGCCGCACGGTTTGCCGCTGACCTGGATCTTCGTCTTGTATGAGGACGTGGCTCGGCACTTCGCGGGAGGTGGGCATGGACCTGGGGCGGGCCGACGGGGTCGTATGGCGCAACCGGGCCCTGGTGCTCTTCGACCGGGTGGCGGTGCCGGTCGCCGTGTGCGATGTGTACGGCCTGGTGGTGCTGGCCAACCCCGCGATGGCGGCGGAGTGCGGTACGACGCCGGGGCGGCTGCGCGGCCGGGACGTGCTGGAGCTGTTCCGGCCGCAGGAGGCCACGCAGGTGGAGCGGATCGCCGAGGCGCTGCGGCTGCGGCACCGCTCGCGCTACCAGGTGTCGGTGCGCTGGCGGGCACCGGGCGGCGCCGAGCGGTTCGGGGAGCTGACGGCGGACCCCGTCAGCGACAGCGTGGACGAGACACCGGCCCTGCTGGTGATGCTGCGGGTGCGGGGCGAGAGGGCGGCGCCCGAGCCGGAGCCGGCGCGGGTCACTCCGGTG
>NZ_JBEPBF010000219.1:0-9455 GCF_040298985.1 Streptomyces sp. NPDC001093
GAGATGGAACCGCACGAGCTGGAGAACCTGCTGCGCGAGGCCCAGCCGGAGCACGCCGCCCGCCTCGTCGACGAGATGGAGCCCGACGAGGCCACCGATGCCCTGCGCGACCTCACCCGCGAGGAGCGCGAGGCCCTGCTGTCCCGCATGCCGAGCGGCGAGGCCGCGGAGCTGCGACGGCTGCTGACCCACCGCGAGGGCACCTCCGGCGGCGCCATGACCACACTGCTGATCACCTCCCGCCCGGACGAGACCGTCGCCAAAGTGCGGGCACAGCTGGCCGAACAGGCCGAGCACCGCACCGAGATCGACGCGATCGCCGTCGTGGACGACAACGGCCGGCTGCTGTGCGACCTCCCCCTGTTCGACCTGGCCGTCGCCGAGGACACCACCCCGATGGCCGACCTGGTGACCTGGCGATCCCAGTTCGGCCCGCCAGCCACCGTCCGCCCCGACACCCCCCTCGGCGAGGCCGCCGACCAGCTGGTCGACTCCCGCGCCACCTCACTTCTGGTGGTCGACGACACCGACCGGCCCCTCGGCCGGATCCTCGCCGACGACCTGCTCGACTACCTGCTGCCCGAGCGCGGGCGTCTGCACTTCCGGAGGTTCCTGCAGTGACCAGCGACCTGGACACCACAACGGCCACCTCCCCCGCCGCCCTCGCCACGCGGCGGCGGGGCCTGGGCCGTCTCGCGATGATCGCTGCCATCGCCGGTCCCGGCCTGGTCGCCGCGAACGCCGGCAACGACGCCGCAGGCATCGCCACCTACGCCTCCGCCGGGTCTCAATACACCTACGGCACGCTGTTCTTCATGGTGCTGGTCACCATCGCCCTGGTCATGGTCCAGGAGATGGCCGTACGCCTCGGCGCGCACACCGGCAAGGGTCTCGGGGCGCTGATCCGCGAGCAGTTCAGCCTCCGCCTGACCGCACTTGCGGTGTTCTGTCTCCTGCTGGCCAACACGGGCCTGGTCGTCAGCGAGTTCGCGGGCATCGGTGCCGCCTTCGAACTGCTCGGCGTACCAAAGTGGGCGGTCATCCCGCCGGCCGCGATCCTGCTCTGGTCGCTGGTCCTGTTCGGCTCCTACCGGTGGGCAGAACGCATCTTCCTCATCATGTCGCTGGCGTTCTTCGCCTACCCCATCGCGATGATCCTGGGCCACCCCCAATGGGGCGAGGTCGGCAAGCACCTCGTCGTCCCGCACATCGAGCCCAACAAGAGCTTCATCCTCCTCGCGGTCGCCCTGATCGGCACGACCGTCAGCCCGTACATGCAGTTCTACGCCGCCGCAGGCGTCGTCGACCGGGGCGCCAAACCCGAGGACTACCGGCTCATCAAGCTGGACGCCGTGATCGGTGCGGTGTTCGCCTGCATCATCAGCCTGACGATCATCATCGCCACCGCCGCCGCGATCGGCGGCACCGGCCCGCTGGACTCAGCGGCCCAGGCTGCACAAGCCCTCGAACCGGTCGCCGGCCAGAACGCCGAACTCCTCTTCGCCGTGGGCCTGATCGGTGCCTCCGCGCTCGCCGGTGCCGTCGTCCCGCTCTCCGCCAGCTACGCCGTCGGCGAGGCCGCCGGAGTGGAACGCTCCGTCTCCCGCAGCTTCCGCGACGCACCGCTCTTCCTGGGCCTGTTCACCGCCCAGATCGTGCTCGGCGCGGTCGTCGCCATGACCCCGGTGAACGTCATCCAGCTGCTCATCGGCACCCAGGTCCTCCAGGGCCTGATCAGCCCCATCGTGCTGGTCTACCTTCTGGTCCTGACCAACCGCCGCTCGGTGCTCGGCGCGGCGGCCAACGGCCCCCGCTACCGGATCGGCGCCACCGTCGTGGTCGTCGGCGTCGCGGGCATGTCCACCATCCTGCTCGTCCAGACCATCCTCGGCTGGTTCGGCCTCGGCTGACCCCCGACGCGGGCTTCGTGCGTACGCGATGCGTGAACGGACTGTCCGGCACAGGGTGTCGTGCGCGAGATCGAGTACGCAGCCGCTTCGCTGCTGACCAGGGGAAATAGCATCGCCCAGCAGCGTCGAGCACTCCCCGGCAAGGATTCGATCCCACTCCTAAAGCGGGTGTCGCAGGTTCGAATCCTGCCGGGGGCACAGAGAGAAGGGCCAGCTCAGGAGGGATTTCCTCCCAGGCTGGGCCTTCGGCGTTCCAGGGGTCGTGCCACACGCGTGCGACTATGGGCCGGCACGTTCGTCTCGGACGAGGCTGAGGCCGCTCCCCCGCCGCCCCAAAACACGGCGCCGGGCCGGTCGGCGATGGCCCGGTCCCGTTCGCTGGTCATGTGCTGATAGATCAGCGCGGCCCGTCAGCTGCTGTGGCCCAACCGGGACCAGGCGGTTCGAATGAGGCGGCGGGCGTGGTCGCTGATGTCGAACTGGGCGAGTTCGGTGGCGAACTTGAGGGAGCGGTCGAGTGCTCCCGTCGCGATCTCGGCGCGTTTGGTGGCGCGCCGAAGCAACTCCAATCCAAAACCACTCCGCCGACCTGGCACGCCCGACCCGGCGGCATTACTGGGCATGGTCATCCGGGCTGCGTGCTGGTCTGCTAGGGGCAGGCGGTTGAGCCGGTCGTTGCAGGGCGGGCGGGTACCGGGGTCTGCCAGAAGAGGGTGTGGACGACGGCGGGCAGTACCGAGGAGGCCGCGACAGCGAGTGCGAGGGAGGACAGGAAGTTCACGTTGTAGCCCTGCGAAAGGACAGCGAGGACGATGCTGAGGACGCCGACGCCGACACCCCGGACCAGCGAGCCGACCGGACCTCGCTGACTTCCCTGAGCCGGCCGCGGCGTGCTGTGTGCACGTGGACGTCGTGGGCCAACGCAGCGGCCGTCGAGAGCGTGGCACCGGCGACCACCCCGAGGACGGCGACGAACACCGCGCACGCCACAGCCGTGAACAGCGCGCTCCCCGCAGCGCTCGAGGTGCCCCCTTCCAGTCCGCCGGCCAGCAGCAGCGACATCTGTCCCTTCGGGTCGACCGCGGTGATGGTGCGGTCGCCGACCACCGCGGCCGCGCCCAGCCCGGCGATCGCCACGAGCAGGCAGAAGACGCTGATCACCGTGATGACGTACCGGGTGGCACGGCGAGCGGCCGCGCCGTCGGCACCGGAGTTGATCTGCATGATCATGTGCGGCATCACGGCAAGGCCCAGCACGACGGTGAGCTACGGATGCAGGCGACCGGGACGGTGGCGCGGATGAGCGGTCCACAGCACGGCGGCGCAGGTCCAGCAGGGCGGGGTTCTCCGCGTCCGGGCTTCGGGATGCGGTCACCGGCACGGGCTGGATACGCTCGCTGAGTGGCCGGGTGACGATGGCCCAAGGCCGTGGCGCAGCAGCCGCCCCACCCGGCCCAGCGGAAACGAAGACGTCCGCATTCCAAACCTCTGCAGTGTTCACGCCTCCGTGGGAGGAAGGTTGCGATGAGGTTCACTAGCATGCGTACGGCAGAGGCCACCGCGGCAGCTCTGGTCGCCATCCCTCTCGCGCTGGGAGGTCTGGCGTCGCAGAGTCACGCACAGGATGCGTCTCCCAGCCCGTCGGGAACGTTCGGTCCCGGCTGTTCGGCGCTCTCCCAGAAAGCCACCACGGTCAAGGACAAGGTCGTAGAGGCTGCGGCCGCATATCCGCAGCTCAGTCACCTGGTCTCAGCCGCGGTCAGAGCAAAGCTGAGCGGCACCCTCGACGGGAAGCCCCAGGTCACCATCTTCGCTCCCAACGACAAGGCCTTCCAGAAGATGACCGTGTCGCAGCTTGCCTCGCTCCTCAGCAATCAGGGTCAGCTGAAGAAGGTGCTGACCTACCACGTCGTCGACAAGCAGATCACCCCGAACGAACTCTCCAAGGGCTCCTTCACGACGATGGAAGGCAGCAAACTGACCACGTCGGGCTCAGGCACCCACTTCAAGGTCAACGGCAAGGCGAACATCGTCTGCGGCAACATCGCGGCCGCGAACGCCACCATCTACGTCATTGACACAGTTCTCCAGCCCCCGTCCTGACTCACGGCTCTCGTTCACGGCGCGGGGCGACCCATTGCGGACTCGGGAACGGGAGTTCCCTCCCGCAGCTTCCCGCCCGTGGCGGTGATCTCTTCGTGCCAGCTGACGTATCGGTCGTCGAGGGCGACGGCCTGCTTCCGGCAACGTGATCGGGAGCCACCTTGTATGACGGTGTGACATGCCGTCTTTGGCGTGCTGGTTGAGCTGTTTGCCCGGATCACCCTGTGCGAGTTAATCAGGGTCGTGTCAGGGGGGACGCTGCTGTGTGGTGCCCCGGGGGTGGTTCGGGTGTCTACGGATGTCGGTGAGTTATCGGGGTTAGGGCTGCTGACCCGGGTGTATCCGCCGGGGTTGGTGGATCGTGTGGTGGCCGCCTGTGGTCGTGCGGAGCGCCGTAGGCGTCTGCTGCCGGCCCGGCTGGTGGTGTATTTCGTGCTGGGGCTGGCGCTGTTCTCTCCGGCTCCGTATCTGGAAGTGATGCGGCACCTGGTGGAGGGTCTGCGAGGTCAGGGGCTGCTGGGCGGCTGGCATGTGCCGGCGAAGTCCTCGTTGTTTCGGGCCCGGCAGCGGCTGGGCCGTGAACCATTTCTTTCGTGTGCTGTTCGCCGCGACGGCCAAGCCGATGGCCACCGAGGCGGCTCCCGGCGCTTTCTGGCGCGGGTTGCGGCTGCTGGCGGTGGACGGGACCCGCTGGGACGTCGCGGACACTGAAGCCAACGCGGCCGCCTTCGGACGTCCGGGCAGCGGCCGCGGGTCAGGCAGGAGCGCGTTTCCGCAGGTTGGATGGCTGCATTGGTGGAGGTGGGCAGCCATGCGGTACTGGACGCAGAACTCGCCGGCTGCCGCACCGAGGAAGTAACCCTGGTCGGCCGCCTGCCGCGTTCACTCGGCCCGGGCCAACTCGAGTGCCGGCCACCCATTGCTGGCTCCTGAGCTTGACCACGGCCAGGGGCGTGAAGTAGCTCGCGCAGTCGGCGGCCAGGGATTGATCCCCAAGCCTGCCTCGACGACCATCTCGGCGAACGCGGTGGTCTCCCGCTCGCGTGCGGCTGGCACAGCGTCGTAGGCAGGGGACGTTACCGCAGAGCCGGTGCGGATGCGCAGGGCTTCGTTGACGATCGGATGCCAGCGCTCACCGAACGTGGTCAGAGCGTACTGTCCAGCGCCGCCCTTGGACGTGAGCCGATCGCTGGCCAGCAGATGATGCAGGCGCGAGACACCCAGCACGAACCACTCGGTTACCCACTCGGTTACCCACTCGGCCCGCTCACTCGGCCAGGCGGCAACCGTGCCCTCCGGCGCGGAGCTTGTCGAGCAACGGGAGCCAGTACTCGCTCAGGTTCCCGTGGGAATAGGCACGCAGCGCCGCGCGGTCAGTCCACACACCGGCTGCTGCCAGTCGCGGTCGCCGTCGGTGACGATCAGACGGGTGACCTTGTGCGGCGCGGTCTTCCCGGTGAGTGCGTTGGTCGCGACGACCTTGTCGCCTGCCCTGATGTTCTCGATGTTCTCCGTGGAGGCGCCGGCCATGTGCACTTTGGTGCCGGCGACGAAGCACTGGGTGCACGTGCCCTCAACAGGTCTTCTTTCCTCAGCCTCGCGTAGGGCTTGTCCGAGGCCGTTGTTGAATCGGCTGATGCCATCGGTGATTTCGTAAATCCCTGCGCCCGCTATCACGATGCCTCCGGCGATGGCCGGTGCGCCCACCAGGCAGCCGAAGCCGCTCAGGCAGAGTTCTGCGCCTCCGAAGACGACTTCGCCGCCCTGGCCCGTTCCCCAGATGTCGGCACCGGTCTGGATCAGACCTGCCCAGATGTCAGGATTACTGAGGATCGCCTGCCCGTAGTCGCCGATCGTGTAGACGGTGTCCTTCAGCCAGCTGGGTACCCAGCTGCCGTCGTCAGCCCTTTGATCGCTCTTGTGTTTCTCCAACCACTGCCGAAACTGCGCCTGCTATTGCTGCAGTTTGGTGACTGCGGGGCGCTGCGCTTCCATTGCCGCCTGGTCGGCGGCGGTGGCGTCCTTGCCGGCGGCCAGGGCTGAGGTGCGGGCTTGCTGGGCGGATGTCCAGGCCGAGTCGGCGGAGCCGCGTGCGGCGGTGGGCCGAGTGCTGGGCCTGGGCGGCGGAGGTTACGGCCGCGGCAGCTGCGTTCTCGGCGTCCTGCTGGGCGTTGCGGGCAGTGGTGGCCGAGGCCGCTGCGTCCTTGGCGGACTGTTCGGCCTGCGTGGCATAGCCGTCGGCCTGCGTGGCGTACTTCTTGGCGTCCTTGGCCGCCTGGTCGGCCTGCTTGGCGTAGCCGGCAGCTTCGTCTGCGGCCTTGGCAGCGGCGGCTGCAGCCTTGCCCGCCTCGGCCGCGTTCTTCTGCGCGGTGGCGGCCACGCCCGCAGCCTGTGCGATGAGCTGCAGGATCTGGGCCTCGTGCGTGGCGCCAAGCTGGTCCTGGCGCTGGGCCTTGTACTGGCCGACGGTGATGAAGAGGTGGAGGAGGTCGGAGGGCCCTTCCAGGGCGCCTGGCCGCCGGCGACGACGCCTGCCGACTGCTGAAACTCCTCCATCAGCAGGGAACCGGCTACCGGCCCGGCCCGCAGGCCGAGGCCCTGCGGGCCAGATCGTCGTGCAGAACTACTACCGCGACGCGGCAGGCCGCCTGCGCTGGCGCACCGCCGACGACGGTGGGCTGCCGCCCTCCTCCTCGGCGGTCGTCTCCCCTTACGACACCACGGCGCGCTACGTCCGCCACGGGCACATCATCAGCTGGAAGGGGTTCGCCGCGCATGTCACCGAGACGTGTGCCTCTGGCGGCGTCAACGTGATCACGGATGTGGCCACCACCTCGGCCGCCACGAACGACGGCCAGGCCCTGCCCGGTATCCACGCCCGCCTGGCGCGCCGCGGCTGCTGCCTGCCGAGCACCTGGTCAACGGCGGCTACACCTCCCTGGTCCACCTGGAACGAGCCCAGCGCGAACACCAGATCACCCTCAACGGCCCACTGCCGGGCAATCCCACCCGCCAGCACCGCAAGAACGACGGCTTCGACCGCGACGATTTCCACATCGACTTCGACCGCCGGCAGGTCACCTGCCCCCAGGGTCAGGTCAGCGCCGGCTGGCACGGCCCCTACCCGACGTCCTCGCCCACCGCCGCCCCGCTGATCGTGGCCCGGTTCACCAAGAGCCAGTGTCGCCCCTGCCCGGTCCGCACCCGGTGCACCACCACCGCCGACAGCGCCCGGACCGTGGGCTTCCCCCACGAGAACTCCGCGACCTGCAGCTCCGCGTCCGCGCCGAGCAGCAGACCCCTGACTGCAAGGCCCGCTACGCGGTGCGTTCCGGAGCCGAGGGCACCATCAACGAGTTCGCTCACGGACACGGCATGCGCCACTGCCGCTACCGAGGACAGCCGAAAGCCCATCTGCAACACGTACTCACGGCCATCGCCGTGAACATCGAACGCCTCAGCAGTCAGCCCGCGACTGAGGGACCCTCTTCGCCGAGACCTCCGACCGCGTTCAAGACCTTCCTGGACCAGCACGGCATCCCCCGGTCGAAGTCATGGCGAACGCTGGGCAGTTAGACCTCCACCGCTTCAAGATCCCCGACAGAGTCAAGCTCAGCCGCGAGGCGCGCGCCCGCAGCGACGGCCACCTGCCTGCCGGACGCGCCGAGCCCGTAGGCGACGAGGCCTCCCTGGGCGGCCACCAGCGCGTCGACGAGCTGTGCCGCCTCGGGGTGGGTGAGCACATCGGTCATGTAGGCCCCTCAGTTCCGCGCCGGACATTCCGGCGGCAGCGCAGCCGTTCGAGAACGCCAGCCTCTCCGGCCCGGACGCCTGGTCGAGCTGCCGGTCAGTTTCGAGGCAATCAGACGGGCATTGCCTCGAGCGCCGAGTGCCGGGCACCGTCCCATCGACTGCGAGAGTCTCATGCCCCGCGCTCCCTTACGACGGGATCTTCGCGTCAACGGATGTACGCCTCTTGCGGGTGATCGTCCGTCTGGCGCGGCTTCCCAGCCCGGCGGGCGCCGGAGCGGAGCGCAGTGCTTCCATGGGGCGCCGGCCAGCCGTGGCAGAAGACTCGCCCGCGCAGCAGAACACAGCGACAGGCCAACCAGGCGGGGGCAAACCACAGTGAGCCGGGCGTATGTGCGGTGGGGTGCGGCTGGGGGATGTCAGGCTCGTGCCGGCAGCGGTCTCATCGAGGGCGAGCTCGACGAGGAGACGAGCCCGGCCAGCCCTCCGGCGCGAGCACCACCGCGCGTGGAGGGGGCGGAGACGCACGGTGAGACTGACCTGTAGGCGTCGACCGGCTCACCCACTGCTGGTGTCCATCCCTGGGAAACGGCCCACCAGCCCCAGCTGACTGGTAGGGATGATGCTATGGACGATCAACAGCTCGGCCCCGACGGCGAGGCCGCCCTCCAGCACGGCCGCGAACTGCTGGCCGCGGGCGACCGCGACGGCGCAGAGGAGCGATTCGCCGAGGCAGCCGAACTCGGCGCCCTGGACGCGCCTTGGCGAATCGCGCAGGCCTACCTTGAGGCGCACGATACCCGCACCGCCGCGTGGATGCGCCGAGCCGCGACCTCCTTGAGCCAGCCCGGCGGCATCACCGTCGACCCCGACACACTGCCGATCACCACCATCAGATGCGAGGACTACGAGGTCCTTGCCGACCAGGTATGGTGCGTCGCGGTCACCGACTGCGACCCGCAGGCGGCCGTCGCGGCGCTGCGAGCCGCCGCCCCCTCGATCGGCCAAGCCACCGAAGACGGCCGCGTACCCGCCGCCGACCAGATCGCCACCGCGCCTTACTACGCGAACTGCACCTGGGTCGACGAGACGAAGCTGACACTGACCCTGGACGCCAAGGACGGGGTCATGCCGATGCTTGCGCGCGTCGTCCTGACCGTCCTCGTCGCAGAGCTCGAGCGCACCGGTGCCACCCAGGCACGACTTCACACCCCGCGTTCGGCCTGGCCCCTGTACTGAGGCGCGCCTCGCAGCGGTGGCCGATGCGGCCGATCAGTGCAGCAGAGATCGAGGGCCGCGCTCTCAGGTGGTGAGGGCGGCGGTGTCGACCCAGCGGGCCAGCACGCTGAATGCCGCGAGCTGTTCCAGCGCCGCGTGCTTGAGCAGTTCCCGCAGGCCGCCCTCGTTGCTGTTGGGGTTTCTGATGCCGGTGTAGCAACCCTCGGCGAAGGCAGCGGCGCCGCGCTGAACACTGCGGAAGGTGTCGCTGCCGCCGTCGGGCATCAGCCGCAGCCGCGGCTGTCCCGGCTTGGGATCGTCTTTGGAGAACACGCTCTGGAACAGGGCGGTCTCGGTGGCGTCCCGGCGCGCGACCTTACTAGGGCCTGTGTGATGTTGTGATCAACCAGTCGTCTTCAGGAGGTCGTTGATCCAGATCATCGAGGCACGGAGGTGGAGGCCGGCAAGGTAGCT
>NZ_JBEPBF010000220.1:0-9435 GCF_040298985.1 Streptomyces sp. NPDC001093
TCCGAGTAGTCCTTCATCGCCATCGGCGGTCTTCTCGCTTCCTCCGGATCAAGCAGATCCAGTATCAGCGTGTCCACCACTCAGGGGGAGGCTCCGGAAGCGTTCGCGAAAGCGTCACGCTTCCGGGAGGATTTATTCGACCGTCTGACCGCGCGCGGGGACGAACTGTTCGAGCTGGTCGACGCGTTGCCGTGTGTGGATGTTCAGGCGCCGGACGGTCGCACCGTTGGGTGCCAGCCGAACGCCGGAAACCGTGGTGATGCGGGCACCGGGCCGGAGGATCGGGCGACTTGGCAAGACAGATATCGGCGGATTGACGGCTTCGGAGGTCCGTTGTGGACGGTGTCTGCGGGAAGGTCATCGGTCCCTCAACGGGAGCTCCGGTGGGCGCGTGCCGCACCCACCAGTCGTCGTCACGCACCCGTGACCAGCACAGCGACAAGATCAACTCGTCCTTGAAGGCGCCCTTCCCTGTCGGAAAGGCTGGGCGACACAGGTGGCTCGCCACCGAGTGACGAATCTCGGTGACGGGCCGTGAAGCCTTGTGGATCAGCTGGCGCTGGTGTTGATCGTCCAGTTCATGACGGCCAGGGTCACGGAAATGGGCACGTAATACACCCCGTGAAAGCACCACGCGGTCCGCTGCCAGGAGTCCGCAGTGCTCTGGCCATTGCAGTTCGTTGTGGTGTCGAGAGCCGTGATCGTGCCCCGAGCTGCGTCGGTTTTCCAGCCACTTGAGATGCCGCTGAACACTGGACCGCCGCTGTCCCCGTTGACCGCGGCGATGCCGTTGGCGCTTCCCGAATACGCCAAATCGACATCCGGCCGATAGATGCCATTATTGCCCGTGACGCCTATGTGAGTCTGCGAGATGTAGACGCCGCAGTGCACACCTCCGTTGGCGCCGGATGTGCATACTTGCTCATTTACATAGTTGTGCTCCCATCCCGAGACGGGCTTCGAGCAACCGGTCGTGTCGTCCCAGGCGCCGTCATAGACGTGGGCACCGGACAAGCCACTTCCTGGAGTGAGGCCAGAAACATCGTAGATGTCCGACTGATCCCCCATGTTCGGCCACGAGCGGGATTACTGCCAGGAGTGAGACGGCAAGTATCCCTCGCACCCGGCGTCTGGTGGTTCCACCACTCATGCTGTCCCCAACGGAAGTTACGGTTCGCCAAGCTCGATTACGCGATTCGCAATCGATCTTGGCGCACGCTACCAGGCACCCACAGAGCTCGAAGGTCAGGAAATCGTGAGCCTCGAAAATGCATGCCGGAAATGAGCACCTTACCTATTGCGAAATCATTTGGTGCGAAGCCGCGATCCAAGGCCGGTTTAGCCCGCATCGTCGCCTGTCAACGTTGGTTAGCCTCGGCTCGCCTCGCACGGTGCAGAGGCGGCCCAGCCAGTCACGGACAGGCCGAGGCGTGTCCGCCGGCGTTGGCTTCACCCTCGTTGGCTGTGGCCGCGCTTCCGTCCTTGCCCCCAACGCTGTCGCATGTGTTCCCACGGTCCCCGGCCCCGCAATGTGGCAGGGTGTGGCACGTCCCCCTCGTCGGGGCTACCAGAAAAGCGACAGGTGAGGTCTGTTGCGCTGGTTCTGTGTCGTCTGGCACCGTGGCGACGAACCGGCACTGGGAAGAGGACTTGTATCTCGTCGGGCACGTGGCGTGCCTGCCACGTCGCGCGAAAGTCTGGATCGTCGCGGGGGTCTGTCGTCACCGCTGCTCTGCTCGACCGTGTCGGCGCCGAGCTGGGGCTTTTGGGTCACCTTGACGGATGAGGAGCGTGCGACCAGCAGGTGGGCCGAAGGGTACGATCGCCGAAATCTTCGCGTCGCCATCGATCCGGGTGCCTCCGGAAGCGCGGTGACATCCCACAACTCCCGGCGTCAATCAGGTATTCCC
The DNA here is from genome assembly GCF_040298985.1 of Streptomyces sp. NPDC001093. Classification (NCBI taxonomy): domain Bacteria; kingdom Bacillati; phylum Actinomycetota; class Actinomycetes; order Kitasatosporales; family Streptomycetaceae; genus Streptomyces; species Streptomyces sp. NPDC001093. Next base: position 1,911 of record NZ_JBEPBF010000220.1, read on the forward strand.
TGACCTGTTGAAGTAAGGGCCCGCCCATGCCACACACCCATGCGTCCGTGCGCGCGATCGGAATAAGTCTGGCCGCGACGGCTGTCCTGCTCACGGCTGCCTGCGGGCAGCATAGTCGGCAGTCCGTCGGCGCCCCCGCAGGCATGATGTCCGCCGCACCGTCCGAACTTCCGCGGACCGGCACCCCGTCTACTGGCTCGAGCCCCGTCGCCCACCCGTCCATGGATAAATCCGGGCCGGCTAACGAGGCAGCACTCCACCGAGCCGCGGACTCGATCGAACAACTGGGGAGTTCGTTCCCGGATACCTATACGGGGGTGGAGGTGGACACTGCCGGCGACGGCCTCATCGTCTACCGCAGAACGGACTCGCGCTTCGATGCTGCCCTGTCCGGGCTCGGGCTCGGTGTACACGTCGATCTCCATAACGCACCGCGGTCCAGGAAAGAGATGCGGGCCACGCACGACCGCCTTGTGCCACTTATAGGAAACACCACCGGTTACCGCATCATCAGAGTCAGCAGCGGAGGGGATGAGCTCGCATTCACCCGTGGGGTCGTGGAGGTCGGTGTTAACGGCGACCTGGAGCGGGCCAAGCGTGAGCTAGGCGCAAAATTCGGTGACCTTATTAAGGTCGTCGCCGTAGAACCCCCGGCTGGGTGATGGTAGCCCTGTGCCAGCAGGACTCTGCCGCCAGACTCGGACAGGGCATCAGGTCGGGCAGAAGGGACCGCCGGGCCGTCGTTCTCTGTCTGTCGAGGTACGCCCAGGACGGCCCAGCGATGGCCCCAAAGCGATGGGGCGGAGAGTACAAGATGAGGGTGTCGCCCCGATGGCTACACGACCCATCGAATGAAGCCAGGGAGCTGGCTCGCACACCTTGGAGCACGACCGTGAACCCGAAAAGGCGTCACCGAACCCTACTCATCATGTTGGCCGTTGTTGTAGGGGCTGCTCTCGCCATTGCCGTCACTGCATCGATCATGAAGGACCGCAGGCATGGGGAGGGGGCCTTGGGTGAGGTACTGGTGAGCGGTGACGGCCGCACCATCACCACCCTGAACAGCCGGGCCCCATGCCAGCAGGACCCGCCCCGCCTGGTGGCGAGCGAATCCCGCGATTCCGTCACCTTGGAACTGCAGGAAAGCGATGTCGATCTCCGTCCTCAGTGCACCAGGATCGACGAGCAGATCACCACAACGCTGCAGTCACCGCTAGGGACACGACGGCTGGTGTACGCCGGGAGCGGCTGGACCATTGCCCCCTTCGACCAGAAGCGGCTGGCCAACCCACGATATCTCCCGCCAGGCTATTCACCGGCCACTCACGTGCAGTGGAGCGACTCCAGCCAGCATGACCTGCTGCCACCATTCATCCGGACCCAGAGCTCCGGCCCCGCCTGGACCCGTTTCTACCACCGCGCCTCGGACAAGGCGTCTCTGAGCATCACGCAAATCGCCGGAAAACTCACAGTGAGCACAGCAGGCATTCCAGAGTCTGTCCAAGGGTGGGTCGGTGGGCTCTCCCCGGACTCCAATAACACCGTGACACGGACGAACGGGACCTACACATTCATCGTTAACACCACGGATCGGAACCTCCACGAAGCCGAACTCCTGAGGATCACCAAACAACTCACCCCTGAAACCCGAGACTGAACCGCTGATGAGCTGCGGGTTCTTGTCAGTGAACCGCTCCGGGATCGGTGGAGGCTCTATGCGTTGACTCCAGCCGCCGGTTGGGGATGGCGTTGCGCGTAGTGGTTGGTTTCGTATTCGTGGGGCGGCGTGTCTCCGATCGCGCTGTGGAGCCGGTGGTTGTTGAACCAGTCGACCCATTCCGCGGTGCCGAGTTCGACGTCGAGGCCGTGCCAGGGCCGACGGGGCTTGATCAGCTCCGTTTTGTAGAGGCCGATCCGGGACTCCATGAGCGCGTTGTCCAAGGCATCACCGACGGTGCCGACCGAGGCGTCGATGCCGGCCTCGAGGAGGTGCGCCGTGAACGCGAAAGACATGTACTCACTGCCCGCATCCGAATGATGAACCAGCCCCGGTCCAGCAGGAGTTCCGGCGCGGTCGCGTCGCCACAAGGCCATATCGAGGGCGCCGAGAACAAGCTTGGATCGCTTGCTGGTGGCGGCGGACCAGCCGACGATCACCCGGGGGAAGACGTCCACGACGAACGCGACGTAGACGATCCCCGACCAGGTGGCCACGTAGGTGAACCCACGTCCGCACCATCTCCGCCGCACCGATCCCCAGCTTCGCCGCCACTGCCTTCATCGCGGCTCACTCGGTCGGATAGTTCGGACGGATCTCCGCGACCATGCGCACCGCACGCTCAAACACGCACGAAAAACTCCCACGTGCGGGCCGGCCCAGGCATCGCTACCGGCCGAGGCAGCTCGTCAACGAAGGGGGGCCGGAGGTACAGGCCGCTGCGAAGATCACGCTGCCCGGCCCCGCCGACCAGCTCCGCGAGTTCCTCCAGGTCGGCCACGGCAAGCGGCTGTCCACGTACGTCATCGAGGGCCCCGCCGGTTCGGGTGTCATCGGCATCAACGGCGCCGCCGCCCGGCTGATCAGCCCCGGGCACCCGGTGATCATCATCTCCTACGCGGACATGGCCGACGCCCAGACACGTGCGTTCGTCCCGAGCGTCGTCTTCGTCGACGCCGACAACCGCATCGTGCAGCGCGGCGACGACCCCGCCGACGTACCCGCCGGATTCGGGCTGCTGCGCGGAGACGTACCGGCCAACGGGATCAGGGTGTGACGGCGACGGTATCGGCGAGGCCGCTCGCCGGTCATCGTCCAGGGCAGCGGCCCGGTCGGGCTGGCCGCGGCGGCCTTCGCCCAACTCGCCGGGGCGGCACGCGTCATCATCGTGGGCGGTCCGAGCGGCGACTGGCCGCGGCGGCCGCCGCCGGCATCGGTGACGTGCACCTGAACATCGTGGACGCCGCGGATGCCGAGGCTGTGCTGCGCGAGGCACGGGCCGCCGCCGGCCCGGACGGCGCCGACCTGGTCATCGAGTGCGCCGGGGTCCCGGGCGCCGTGGCCCAGGGCCTGATCCTGGCCGGCAGGGGCGGCTCCTACCTGGTCATAGGCCAGTACACCGACGCGGGCGACACCGAGCTCAACCCGCACCAGATCGTGTACCGGCAGCTCGACGTGGTCGGTTCGTGGGCCTTCACCGGCGATCACCTCGTCGAATACGTGAGGCTGCTGCCCGCCCTCGCCGCGCGCTTCGACCTGGAGGGCATGGTGACGGTCTACCCGCTGGAGCACCACGCCGATGCCCTGGCCGACGTCGCGGCGGGTGCCGTCCTGAAGGCCGTGTTGTCCGGCTGATCCGGCCGCGCGGCGCGAGTCGCCGAGGTGAGTCCCGCGGTCCCGCGTCCCGAAGGCGGCCAGGACCCCGGGGTTCACTCGCTTCCGCGCAGTCGTCGCAGGGCGTCTTCGGAGACCCGGTCATCGGGCAGGTAGGCCAGGAAGTGATGACCGGGCTCGTCCACCGCGGCCAGCTTCACGTAGCGCAGGCGCAGTTCGCCCACGGCCGGATGCCGAAAGCGGCGTACCGAGGGCTGGAACCCGGCCGTCTCCCGGCGCTCGTACCAGCGGGCCGCGTCGGCGTCGGCCAGCAACTCCTCGACGAGTTCGGCGAACCGCGGATCGTGCGGACGGCGAGCGGCCCGGGACCGGAACTGGCCGAGCAGCGCACGGGCCTCGTCCTCCCACTCGGCGAGCAGGGTCCGGGCCAGCGGCCAGCGGAACACCAGCCAGAGAAGATTGCGCTGCTTGGGGTGCAGCCGCGCCGGATCGGTCAGCAGCGCAGCGTACCCGGCGTTCCAGGCCAGCAGGTCCCAGTGCGGATCGAGCACCACGGCCGGGTTCGGTGTCATGGCCTGCACCAGGCTGAGCAGGTTCCGGGACACCCAGTTGGGAGCGTCGGCGGGCTGTCTGTTCTCCTCCACGAACGACAGTACGTGCGCGGTCTCCGCGGCATCCAGGCGCAGTACCCGCGCCACCGCGCGCAGCACCTGCTCCGAGGTACGCACCCGTCCCTGCTCCAGCCACGTGTACCACGACACGCTGATGCCGGCGAGTTCCGCCACTTCGGCCCGGCGCAGCCCCGGCGTCCGGCGGCCCGGGCCGTCCGGCAACCCCGCTTCTCCCGGCGCCAGCCGTTCGCGGCGGGAGCGCAGGAAGGCCCCCAGTTCACGGTGGCAGAACGCGCCGGGGGATGTGCGTGCGGCGCTCACTGCATCATGCCTCTCCTGCGGACAGCGGGCGCCTGCTCGAATGCGGGCGCCTTCCTCTGATGCTGCCGTCACCGGGCGCGCGGCCGGACCGGCAGGGTGTGAGTGATGGTAATAGCCAGCGACCTCCGTCCCGAGGGGCCCGGTGCTGAACTGGTGCCGGACCGCATCCCTCCGGGTCGGTCCCCCTCTGTCACCCGTTCTCGTCGAACCCCCTCGGAAGGGAGCGTCCCCTCGTGACCACCACCGCGTCGGCTCCGGTGGCGACTTTGCCCACGTCCTCCTTGCGACTGCTGCGCACCGCCGGCTTCGTCAGCAACCTCGACCGCTTCTGCATCGCGCCCATGCTGGTTCTCATCGGACCGCAACTCGGGGCCCCGCTGCCCACCGTGGTCCTGGCCGCGAGCGGCTACTACCTCACGTACGGGCTGATGCAGCCGGTGTGGGGGGTGGCCAGCGACCGATGGGGCCGAGTGTGGGTGATGCGGGTGTCGCTGACCGGCGCTGCGCTGGCCGCCCTGGCCTCGGCCCTCGCTCCCGACGCCCCCGTGCTGATCGGGGCCCGCGCCCTGGCCGGCGCGTTCTTCGCCGCCTCCATCGCGACCTCCCTGACGTACGTGGGCGACACGGTGCCCGTCGCGATACGGCAGCGGCCCCTCAGCGAGCTGATGACCGCCTTCGCGCTGGGCACCGCCGTGGCCACGGTCGTCGCCGGGGCATTGGCGCACTACCTCAGCTGGCGACTGGTGTTCGCCCTGCCCGGCGTCCTCGCCTGCTACCTGGCGGTGGCCCTGCGCCACCTGCCCGAGCCCGAGCGGGCACCCTCCGGGTCACTGCTGGCCCCCTTCCGTGTGGTCCTGTCCTCGCCGTGGCAGTGGTACGTCATGGCGGTGGCGCTGCTGGAAGGAGCGGTGCTGCTCGGCTTCCTGACCTACCTGGCCCCGGCCCTGGAAACGCACGGAGTTCCCACCACCCTGGCCGGCGCGGTCGCCGCCCTGTACGGGGTCGGCTCCATGACCGCGGCCCAGGTGGTCAAGCGGCTCGTCGGGCAGTGGTCCGCGGTACGCCTGATCGTGACCGGCGGCGTCCAGATCGCCGTGGCCTACCTGCTCGCCGGGTACAGCCAGTCCAGCGGAGCGCTCGTCGTGGTCGCGCTGCTCCTCGGTGGTGGCTGGTCCTTCATGCACTCCACGATCCAGTCGTGGGCAACGGCCCTGTCCCCGGCGGCCCGCGCGACGGGCGTGGCCATGTTCGGCGTGGCACTCTACGTGGGTAGCGCCCTGGCCAGCTGGCTGGCCGCCTCCACCGCTCAGGCGCACGCCTACCGGCCCCTGTTCTGGCTGGCGGCACTCCTGACCGTGCCCTTGACCGCGGCCGCGGCGGCCGGCCGGGCCCGCTACCGGTGAGCTGACATCGCGACCGGCGTGACGCCGTAGGCGGCTACGGCCGAGCCGCCCTCGAGTTCCACCGAGGCCACGTCGAATGGCACCTCGGCGACCGCGCCGCATCCATCGCCGCACTGCACCGCTCGAACAACGCCCGGCCACCGATGGAACGGCAAGGGCCTGGACTTGTCATCCGCCCGAGGCGACCAACACCTGACGACCCTCCTCAAGACGCTGCCCGCCCAGCGCAAAATCGTCGCTGCCCGAGACCTCGAAGACCGCGCCCGACAGGTGGCAAACTCAAAGCAACATAGAAACGGCCCGCATGGCCCTGTGGGCGCCGATCTCCCCACCAGACGACGGAAACCGGTTGGCAATCAGCGCCCACAGGCGCGTCGAGGGTGTATGGGGGGCAGAGTCAGGCGCGGGACTGACCAGACCCTGCCCCGTTTTACGCACTAGAAGGCTCAGCAAGATCTTCACGGCCTGTCAGTGCCGAATACCTCAAGCGGCACCTGCTGCACCAGGGCGTCTACCTCGAACGCATCCGCGGCGACCGGGTACTGCACGAAGCACTGACCGTCGGCGCCGACCCGTTGCACCTCGCCCTGGTCTTCAACCTGTCCCACACCACCGCGAGGCGCTACGCGACCATCGCCCAGAACCTGCTCGACGACCAGACGGGAGTCCGCCGAGATGCGGTCGGAAGGGAGATCGGGCTCCCTTGACGGCTGCCCGTCAGGGGATCCCCGACCGAACGATGCTGGCGGAGCAGACAGAAAAGACCGGCACGGCCGCTGTCGAGGAGCTGCCGTTAAACCAGTGGCGTCCCCATCGACGAGCCTCATAGCTTGTGCGCTCGTGACAGATGATCCGAAGACGCGCCTGAATCGACGTGACCTCGGCCGGGTGTTCAACGAGGTGCCGGAACTCTACGACCGGGTCCGGCCGGGATACCCCGACGAACTGTTCGCGGACCTTGTCACCGTCACCGGCATGGACGAAAGGTCGTCGGTGCTGGAGGTGGGCTGCGGTACCGGCCAGGCAACGCGCTCGCTGGCAGCGCTCGGATGCTCAGTGACCGCTATCGAGCCGGGCGAAGAAATGGCCGCACTCGCTCGCCAGCGGATCGCCACCTTCGGCAACGTCGAAGTCGAGACGTCGATGTTTGAGGAGTGGGACGACCGCGGTCGACGCTTCGATGTCCTCGTGGCTGCGTCGTCGTGGCACTGGGTCGACCCGTCGATCGGCTGGCAGCGAGCGCACGACGTCCTCTATCCCGCAGGCTGGATGGCACTGCTCGGCAACGTCGTTGTCCGTCGACCGGGAGAGCCAGAGGTGTACGCCGAAACCGCTGATCTCCATGAGCGGTTCTGCCCCGGGAACCCCGGATGGGGTCATCCTCCCCTGGAGGACGACGTGCGCACGACCGACGAAGGCTGGGGCCTGGTCGACGATCCCGGCGGATTGTTCGGCCCAACGATCGTGCGCTGGTACCCCACCGTTCAATGGTTCAACGGGGACGGCTTTGCCGATCACCTTCGCTCGTTGTCGCTGTACCGGAGGCTCGACCGCGACGTCCGTGAGCCCCTGCTCGACGCAATCGCCGAGCGTATCCGCACGCGAATGGGCGACCGAGCATCGCGCCGTTACCTCAGCGTCCTCCGTATCGGACAGCGCGCCGAGTGAGCCCAGTGGTGAAGGACCTGCCGATTCAGCGGCAACGGACCCACCCCACTTTCATGCCTGCCTGCCGAAGACACTGTGGGTTCCCAGTGAAAGCACCTCCTTACCTTGTGGGCGGGTTGATTCCGGTCCTTCGTACGATCGGCAGACCCAGGGGCCTGGGTGTGGCTGAAAGCGCTCATGCCGTACGTGTG
>NZ_JBEPBF010000221.1:0-9421 GCF_040298985.1 Streptomyces sp. NPDC001093
CTCGTCGGTGCGGACGGTCAGCGGCGCGCCCCGGCCGAGCCTGCGGCGCAGCTCGGGCCACTGGGCGGGGCGCAGCCCGAGGGTGTGATGGGCGAGGACGAGGTCGACCCGCTCGCCCACGCCCTCGTCGGGCGGGACGCCGTCGCGCAGCGGCACGTGGACGATCGTGTGCCGGGAGTAGGCGGCGAAGGAGAACAGGCCGGCCAGCCGGCTCAGTCCGTCGTGGTCGCCGAGCAGCAGGCCGATGGGTTCGGGTGCGCGCAGCGAGGTGTGGCGCAGGGGCTGCCGGGGCTGGACGACCCGGTGCTCGTGCGGGCCGGTGCGGGGCCGGAACTCGCGCAGCCTCAGCCGCATACGGTCGTGATCGCGGGGGCGTTTGTCATGCCCCCAGCGTGAGGCTCACGCGGAGGCCGGGGCAACGGAGATTCCGCCCAGCAGCGTCCGTGCGAGCCGCGCGGCGAACGCGTCGGCCGACGGCCGCTCGCCCGTGTCGGTCGCGTCGTAGGCGAAGGCGCGCTGCGCGCAGGCACCCAGCAGCAGGGAGGCCGCCGCGAAGGTGTCGGCGTCGGCGCGGACACGGCCGACGGCCTGTTCCGCGCGCAGGTAGGCGTCCAGGTCCTGGATGGGCCGGTGCGGGCCGGCGCCGAGGGTGCGCAGGGCGTCGTCGTGGCGCCGTTTGAGCTGGGTCTCGGCGTACAGGGAGGCGGCGATCGGGAAGCTCTGCTCGTAGAAGAGGGCGGCCTGGCGGGCGATCTCGGTGAGGTTGCCCTCCAGGGTGCCCTGTCCCGGTTTCGCGGCGAGGCCGTTGAGGAGGGGCGTGAGCCGGGGCAGCCGCTCGGCGAGCACGCGTACGAACAGGTCTTCCTTGCTGTCGAAGTACTTGTAGAGGGCCGCTTCGGAGCAGCCGGCCGCGCGGGCGATCTCCTTGGTGGTGGCGCGGGCGAGTCCGACGGTGAGCATGAGCTCGTGGGCGGCGTCGAGGATGCGGACACGCGCCGGCTTCGGCTCCATGGGCGTCCAATCGGGCTTGACGAGTGGGTGAGTGCTTACCCACTCTAGAGTGAGCAAGGGTGAGTGAATACTCACCCACCAATCCCGAGTACGGGAGCATTCATGAACCTCACCGTTTTCGGCGCCACCGGCGGCATCGGCCGGGAGATCGTCCGCCAGGCGCTCGGCGCGGGCCACCGGGTGACGGCCGTGGTCCGCGATCCGGCCCGGCTCGACGTCACGGGGGACGCACTGGAGGTCTTCCGCGCCGACCTCACCGACCCCGAGGAGCTGCGCGCCGCCGTCCGGGGCCGGGACGCGATCCTCTCCGGCCTGGGCGCGCGCAGCCGCAAGGACGCCGGGGTCGCCACCCGGCTGACCCGTACGGTTCAGCGCGCCATGGAGGCGGAGGGCGTACGACGGCTGCTCGTGGTCAGCGCCGGTCCCGTCGGCCCCGCCCCCGAGGACGACGGCGCCCTGGACCGTGCGATGCGCGGCCTGGTGTCGGCCGTCCTGAAGGACGTCTACACCGACCTGCGCGGGATGGAGGCCGAGCTGGCCCGCAGCGGCACGGACTGGACGTCCGTACGGCCGCCGCGCCTGCAGGACAAGCCGCTCACCGGCCGCTACCGCACCGCCGTCGGCGGCTTCCCGCGCAAGGGCCGCTTCATCGCGCGCGCCGACGTGGCGCACGCGATGCTGGCGATGATCGATGACGAGGGGACGGTGAAGCAGGGGGTGGGGGTGGCGTACTAGGCCACCGCCGTTCGTGCCGTCAGAGGCTGACGCCGACCGTCACCGGTTCGTTGACGAGCGTGATCCCGAAGGCCTCACGGACGCCGGCGACCACCTCGCGGGCCAGGGCCAGCAGGTCCTCGGTGGTGGCGGCGCCCCGGTTGGTGAGCGCGAGGGTGTGCTTGGTGGAGATGCGGGCCGGTCCGGTGCCGTAGCCCTTGGTGAAGCCCGCCTTGTCGATCAGCCAGGCCGCGGAGGTCTTCGTACGGCCCTCCCCCGCCGGGTAGGCGGGCGGCTCCACGCCGTCGCCCAGCCGCTCGCGCACGCGCGCGTGGAACGCGGCGAACTGTTCGTCGGTGAGGATCGGGTTGGTGAAGAAGGACCCGGCGGACCAGGTGTCGTGGTCCTCGGGGTCGAGCACCATGCCTTTCCCGGTGCGCAGCTTCAGCACTGTCTCGCGGGCGTCGGCCAGCGGTACCCGGTCTCCCGGTTCGACGCCGAGCGCGCGGGCCGTCTCGGCGTACTTGACGGGCCCGGAGAGCCCGTCGGCGTCCTCCAGCTCGAAGCGGACGCGCAGCACGACATAGCGCTCGGGGTCGGCCTTGAAGCGGCTGTGGCGGTACGAGAAGGCGCACTCCTCGTTCGTCAGCGTGACGGTCTCGCCGGCGCGCCGGTCGTAGGCGATGACCTCGGTGATGGTGGAGGAGACCTCCTGGCCGTAGGCGCCCACGTTCTGGATCGGCGTGGCGCCCGCGGAGCCGGGGATGCCGGCCAGGCACTCGATACCGGCGAGCCCCGCCTCGACCGTGCGGGCGACGGCGTCCGTCCACACTTCGCCGGCCGCGAGCTCCAGCGTCGTCCCGCGCAGTTCGACCCCGCGTGTGGCGATGCGCAGGGCGGTGCCGTCGAACCCCTTGTCGCCGATGACCAGGTTCGATCCGCCGCCGATGACCAGCAGTGGCGTCCCGCTGTCGTCGGCCTCACGGACGGCGGCGATCACCTCGGCGTCGGTCACCGCAGTGACCAGCCGCGTCGCTGGACCGCCCAGCCGGAAGGTGGTCAGCGGGGCAAGAGGGGCGTCGTGGAGTACCTGCACGGGCCCAAGACTACGAGACGACTCCGCCGGCACGGGCGACGGTCACGGCACCACGACGGACGCCGGGGGCCCCTTCTTCTGCCTGACGCCGGGGCCCCTCCTCCTGCCGGACGCCGGGGCCCCTACTTCTGCCGGACGACGGGGGCCCCTACTTCTGCGGGACGACGGGACTCCTCCACCGACGGCGTCGGCCCCGGCCGACGGCAGGGCCGCCCCGGCACGCAGTCGCGTCCTGCTGCCGGAGGCACAACATCCGTAGGAGCGGCGGTTACGACACCGTGGCAGTCGCCGGAGGCCCTCGGCCCCGGGCCGACGGCAGGGCCGCCCCGGCACGGCCGCGGTGCCGCGCCAAGCCTTGGTCCCACGCCGACCGCACCCAGCCGCTCCGCAACCCGCACGCACCGACAGGCACGTACGCGCGTGTGAACGCGTGACATGCGTGCACGCGCGCGTGAACACCTGACAGATGTGCACCGCACGTGAACCACAACACACGTGCACGCGCGCGTGGCTCCCCTCGAAGGCCACGCGCGCGTGGCCGGCGTACCGTCTCTGCCGCCGACGGTCTACGTGAGCCGCCGCTCCGCCTCCTCCCAGGTCACCGGCAGTTGGTCGCTGGTGGTCTGCCACGTGGCGAACGCGGAGTCCCGCATCCGGGAGGCCAGCGCGCGGGAGGTGGGCCGGTGGGCACCGGAGTGGGCGAAGGCCTTCAGCGCGTCGGCGGACTCCCAGGCGGACAGCGTCCAGAAGGTCCGCCGCAGGGGCTGTGCCCTGAGGGAGGCCCCGTACGCGCCGGGCGCCCTGCCCACCTGCCGCCACACGGCCGGGGTGCGAACCAGGAAGCGGAGGGCGCCCCACAGGGAGCGGGTCTCGAAGCGCGAGGCGAAGACGTGCACCTCGGTGTCCTGCGGCGGGGTGTTCGGCACGATCCAGGGAAGAGCGGGGAGTGCGGGCATCGCGAACTCCTTGTGACGAGGGTGGCGAGGTGCCGGGCAGGTCTTCAGCGGGCGGTGGCCGCCGGCACCGGAGCCTCGGCGCCAGCGGCCTCCGGGGCCGGGGCGGGCGTCTGCCCGTCCGCTGCGGGGGCGAGGCGGGCGGCGCCGAGCCGGGCCGGGATCACCAGGGCCGCGACCGCGGCGAGGGCGACAACCGCCGAGCCGGTGACCAGGGCCGGCCGCAGGCCGTCGACGAAGCTCTGTGCGCTGTCGTAGCCGCCCTGTGCGGAGAAGATCGACGACATCACGGCGATGCCGAGCGCGCCGCCCACCTCGCGCAGCGCGTTGTTGGCCCCGGAGGCGATGCCCTGTTCCTGCGGGCGGACGCTGGACATCACCAGGTTGGCGGCCGGAGCGAAGTACAGGGCCATGCCGATCCCGCTGATGACCAGGGCGGGCAGCTGGGCGGCGTAGGAGGCGTCCGCGGTGGCGACGGCGGCCATGTAGCCGAGACCGAGGGCCTGCAGGAACAGGCCCGCGGCGACGACCGGTCGGCCGCCGATGCGGTCGGAGAGGATTCCGGCGATCGGCGCGACGAGCATCGGCATGCCGGTCCAGGGCAGCATCCTCAGGCCCGCCTCGGTGGGCGAGTAGCCGAGCACGCCCTGCATGTACTGGCTGAGCAGGAAGATCGAGCCGAACATGCCGACGAACATCAGCAGGCTGGCGGCGTTGATGCCGGAGAAGGCCCGGGACCGGAACAGCCGCATCGGCAGCATGGGGGCGGCCGCGCGGGAGCTGTACAGAACGAACCCGGTCAGCAGCGCGCCCCCGGCGAACAGCGAGGTGAGGACCACGGAGTCGGTCCAGCCGTCGGCGGGGCCGCGGACCAGGCCGTAGACGATCCCGAAGAGGCCGCCGCTGGCGAGCAGGGTGCCGGGGACGTCGAGCCGGGCGCCGGTGCCGTGGGACTCGGCGAGGCGGAGACGGGCGAGCGGCAGGGTGATCAGGCCGAGCGGCACGTTCAGCCAGAAGATCCAGTGCCAGGACACGTGCTCGGTGAGGCTGCCGCCGATGAGCGGTCCGGAGGCGACGGCGAGCCCGTTGACGGCGCCCCAGATGCCGTACATCATCCCGCGCTTGGCGGCGGGCACGGCCGCGGTCAGCAGGGTCAGCGTCAGCGGCATCATCACGGCCGCGCCGACACCCTGGACCGCGCGGGCGGCGATCAGGGAGCCGATGCCGGGGGCCATGGCCGCGGCGGCGGAGGCGCCGGTGAAGACGGCGAGTCCGGCGATGAAGAGCCGGCGGCGCCCGAAGCGGTCGCCGAGCGCCGCGCCGAACATCAGCAGGACGGCGAAGGTGAGCGTGTAGGCGCTCACGGTCCACTCGAGGTCGTCCAGCGCGCCGCCGAGGTCCTTGCGGATGGAGGGCAGGGCGGTGGTGACGACGAGGTTGTCGAGGGCCGCCATGAAGCCGGCGACGCTGGTGATGACGAGGGCCCAGGCGGCGCTTCCGCGCCCCGCGCTCGTCGCGGTCTGCTGTGACATCTCTCCCCCAGAGAGCGATCTCTAGTTAGTTATTGATGACTAACTTTTGTGCGCAAAGAAAGAGGCGGGACAGTCCGCCTCGTTCCGCTACTTCTCCAGTCGGCCGGTGATCCGGGCCGACGGATACATCCCCTGCCAGACCCGGTGCTCCGGCGGGAACCTCATGGCCGCGAGGGTATTGATGAGCATTCCGTACGCCAGGAAGGTCGTGGTCCCGTTGTCGTCCGCCCCCAGCGGCAGGTGAACGGTGTCCCAGAGCTTCATCCAGGAGGCCCGTACGGCCTCGCCGAACTCGTGGTCCCCCTCCGCCTCGGCCGCCGCGACCGTGATGTACGTCTGCATCTGCATCTGCAGCCTCTCGGGCTGCTCCGTGATCATTCGCACGTAGGCGTTCGCCATGGCGTGCAGGGCCTCCTCGCCCTGAAGCCCCGCGGCCGCCTCCTGGAAGACCCGGCAGGTGTCCTCCACGCAGCGCAGCGACGCGGCCGCGAAGATCGCCTTCTTGCCCGCGAAGAGCCGGAAGAGGTACGGCTGCGACACACCCACGCGGCTCGCGATCGCCTCCGTGGAAGTGCCGTAGTAGCCCTTCTGCGCGAATTCCGCGATCGCCGCGCGAACGACGCTCTCGCGCCGCTCCTCTGCGCTCATCCTGACCATGGAAGGTAAGTTAGTGCTCAATCACTAACTTAGCAAGGCCCTCGTGCGCGGATGTGCGTAAGGGGCGTCCCACCAGGGAGGACGCCCCTTACATCACCGTTCCGGTGGTGCCGTCAGGCCAGCCGTACGACCGCCCGGGACACGCCCAGCACCTTCTGGCCGTCGCTGGTCGCCGTCAGGTCCACGCGCACGGTGTTGTCGTCCAGCTTGGCCGCGACCTTGCCGCTGACCTCGATCAGCGCACCCTTGTCGTCGTTCGGCACGACGACGGGCTTGGTGAAGCGGACGCCGTACTCCACGACCGCGCCGGGGTCCCCGGTCCAGTCGGTGACCACGCGGATCGCCTCGGCCATGGTGAACATGCCGTGCGCGATGACGTCCGGCAGGCCGACCTCCTTGGCGAACTTCTCGTTCCAGTGGATCGGATTGAAGTCCCCGGAGGCACCCGCGTAGCGCACGAGCGTGGCGCGGGTCACGGGAAAGGTCTGCGCCGGCAGTTCGGTGCCGACCTCGACGTCGTCGTACGCGATCTTCGCCGTCATCAGGTCCTCACGCCCCCTCGGCCGCGCGGGCCACGAGCTTGGTCCAGGCGGTCACGACGTGCTCACCGGCCTCGTCGTGCACCTCACCACGGATGTCCAGGATGTCGTTGCCCGCGAGGGACTTGATCCCCTCGATGCTGGAGGTGACCGTGAGCCGGTCGCCGACCCGCACGGGGCGGCTGTAGGCGAACTTCTGGTCGCCGTGCACCACGCGGCTGTAGTCGAGACCGAGCTGCGGGTCCTCGACGATCTGCCCCGCGGCCGGGAACGTGATGGCGAACACGAACGTCGGCGGGGCGATCACATCGGAATGACCGAACGCCTTCGCGGCCTCCGGGTCCGTGTAGACCGGGTTGGTCTCGCCCACCGCCTCGGCGAACTCGCGGATCTTCTCCCGGCCCACCTCGTAGGGCGCGGTGGGCGGGTAGGTCCGTCCCACGAAGGACTGGTCGAGCGCCATGGCCCGGCACCTCCTGATGTCTGCTGTGATGGCCCCAAATTAGCCGGAATCCACGGCGGGGATCGCGCGGGGGACGGGTGAGTCCCGGCCGCTGAAGCGCGGGTGAAGCCGAAGCCCCGGTGGAGGGGGTGAAACGCCGCGAGGCCGCCCCCTCGGAAGGGGACGGCCTCGCGGACGAGCCTGTTTATCGCGTTTCGCGGTGCGCGGTGTGCGCGTTGCAACGCGGGCAGTGCTTCTTCATCTCAAGACGGTCCGGGTTGTTACGCCGGTTCTTCTTGGTGATGTAGTTCCGCTCCTTGCACTCCACGCAGGCCAGCGTGATCTTCGGGCGGACGTCGGTGGCAGCCACGTGAGTGCTCCTAAGACGAACGGGTGGACTAATTCAACGCAAGAAAGAGTAGCCGATCGAAGGACCGACCCCGCAATCGGCTACTGTGAGTAGCGGTGACCGGACTTGAACCGGTGACACAGCGATTATGAGCCGCTTGCTCTACCGACTGAGCTACACCGCTGCGGTGCGATCGAGTCCCGCCTTTCGACGGGAACCTCTCACACCAGAGCCCCAAAACGGAATCGAACCGTTGACCTTCTCCTTACCATGGAGACGCTCTGCCGACTGAGCTATTGGGGCGAGCGATGAAGACATTACACGGTCCGCCGCCGTTCACCCAAATCCGTATCCGGCAGCCCGCGACCACCCCCGGCCCAGGGCCCGCAGCGACCTCATGGGTCGCAGTGCGGGGGCCGATGAGGCAGTGGGTGATCGCCAAGAGCGGCCGGCCCGGGACGCCTAGTGACAGAAGCGGGGCACGCACGCGTGCGCGTCGCCGGGGGAGAACGAGGGCCGCGCGGGTGGGCGACACGTAGTACCGCGAAGGGCGGACCACACCGGTACGACTATTGCGCTCCTGCGCGCCCGGCACGGCTCGCCGCCCTAGGCTCGACTCGCCCGGCGTGATCTTGGGGCCCGGGCCCCGGAGTCTCACACGGGCGCGCCCGAGCCCCCGGCCCCCGACCCTGGAGCGCGATGCCCGACAGCCAGCCGCAGCCCCACCCGCAGTCGAACTCGGGATCCTCGGGCAAGTTCGCCCCGGCCGCTCTGCTGCTGTGCGGGGCGCGGCTCACCGACGGCCGCACGGTGGACGTACGGCTGGGCGGCGGGCGCATCGAGGCGGTGGGCACGGCCGGCAGTCTGGCGCCGGGCCCCACGCGGATGGGCGCCACGCGGACGGGCGCCACGCGCGTGGACCTGAGCGGCTACCTGCTCCTGCCGGCCCCGGCCGAGCCGCACGCCCACGGAGACACCGCGCTGTCCGCCGAGCGCCCCGGCCCGGCGTCGTACACCCCCGAGGACGTCCAGCGCCGGGCGACCGAGGCGGCCCTGCTGCAGCTCGGGCACGGGGCGACGGCGGCACGCGCGCACGTGCGCGTGGGCGATGTGCAGGGGCTCGACGCGCTGGGCGCCGTCCTGCAGGCGCGGCGCTCGCTACGGGGGCTCGCCGAGCTGACGACGGTGGCGATGCCACGGCTGCTGACCGGCGTGGCCGGGGCCGACGGGCTGGCGATGCTGCGCGACGCGCTCAAGATGGGCGCCTCCGTGGTGGGCGGCTGCCCCGACCTGGACCCCGATCCCACGGGCTATGTGGAGACCGTCCTGGAGGTCGCCTCCGAGCACGGCTGCCCGGTGGACCTGCACACGGACGCCTCCGACCCCGCCCGGTTGTCCCGGCTCGCCGCCCTGGCCGGGGGACTGCGCCCCGGCGTGACGATCGGACCGTGCGCCGGTCTCGCGCGCCTGCCCACCGAGGCCGCCTGCCGCGCTGCCGACCAGCTCGCGGCGGCCGGTGTGACGGTCGTGTGCCTGCCCCAGGGCGGCTGCTGCGGAACCGACCGCCGGGGCGCCGCTCCGGTACGGCTGCTGCGCGCGGCCGGGGTGCGCGTGTCGGCGGGCAGCGGCGCCCTGCGCGACGCCTCCAACCCCGTGGGCCGCGGTGACCCCCTGGAGGCGGCCTACCTCCTCGCCTCCGCGCACGGCCTGCGCCCGGAGGACGCCTACGACGCCGTCAGCACCTCGGCCCGCGCGACGCTGGGCCTGCCGGAGGTACGCGTGGAGGCCGGCTTCCCCGCCGACCTCCTCGCCGTACGCGGCAACCGCCTGGCCGGCGCCCTGTCCCTGGCCTACAGCCGGATCGTGGTCCATCGCGGCCGGGTGGTGGCCCGCACGAGCGCGGTACGCGAGTACTGCAACTCGGCGGCCACGGCGGAACTCGGGTTGCCGCGACAGGGGCGGGGCGCGTTGTCGTGAGGGGGCGCGCGGTCTCGGGTGGGCGCCGGGGGGCCGGGGCGGGGCGCCTGCAGAGCTGAGAGGCGCGTGGATGGGCGTGCACGTCGGCGCGTACCCGTCCACCTGCCCCCGGCGCGCTCCCGTCCACCTGCGCCCGGCCTGTGGCCGTTCG
>NZ_JBEPBF010000222.1:0-9277 GCF_040298985.1 Streptomyces sp. NPDC001093
ATGATCGGCGAGCTGGCGCTGGTGCCGCCGTAGACCGCCCAGCCGGAGCCGCCGTAGGTGTCGTAGACCGCCACGCCGGTGGCCGGGTCGGCGACCGCGGAGACGTCGGCCTCGCTCGTCGGCACTGGACGTCGCCGCAATGAGCACCAGGACCGCGCACGCTGTCTAAAGCGAGGCGTTTGCCCACCCGGCAGCCACGAGGTGTCGCGGTCCGCACTCGAACATCCCGAGATCCAACCGCTCCTTCGGAACGCCCTTGGCAACGGATTAGGGCCTCTTGGTAGCTCGGAGGTTGTTGAAGCCACGAGCAGCCCCAGGAGGCCCTACTGTTGCAGTGTTTCGCGTTCGCGGCCACGGAGTCCACCTCGTGTCGACGACGCGTGAGGCCTGACCCTGTGACGGCGGATATCAGCTCGTCAGCTGTGAGACGCCGATGATCTGGTCCTTCGGCGGAGCCTGGACGGTGACGGGGTCGTCGTAGCGGGAAAAGAGCACCGTGCCGGCGTCCTTGCCCGTAGGCCTTGCGATCTTCAGCGGATACGGCGTGCCGGTCGCTGCCACGTAGAGGTACATCAGCGAGCCGTCGGTGTCACGGCCCTTCAGTACCACCGTTGGCACTCCGCCCATCGTCGCGGTGCCGGACTTGGCGATGTCGGTTTCGTTGTCGTCCGTCGCTACCTCCTTGAGGAAGGCGTTCAGGTCGCAGAACTTCGCCAGGTCCTTCATGTCCGCCGAGGATGTGAGGTCGAGCCACTTCCCCGCGAGCCGCTTCCTCGCGGCGGCGGGGACGCCCATTGCTGTGATCATGGCCTGGTCGGGCTGCATCAGGACCTGCCCGTCCGACTTGGTCATGTGGAAGCTTCCCTGGGCGCCCATGCTCAGCCGGTTGTCGCAGTGGCCCACCCGGTCCATCCTCATGGTGCCGCTCGTTTTGCCGTTTCCCTTCGATTCGAGGGTTATGGTCAGCGACGAGGCATGCTTCAGTGCATTCTCCGCCTTGTCGGAGATCTGCTGGGCGGTGAGACCGGTGAGCTGCGAGGTCGGCGCGGTTGAGGGCGCCGCGGGGGTACCACCCACTGTGGCGGAGGCCGCGGTATGGGACCCGCACCCCGTCGCGAGTGCGGTGAGTGCGGTGCAGGCAAGGGTGGCGGTGAGGAACCGCAACGGGCGCATTCTGCCTCTTTCTGGATCAAGTCTGTGACCAGCCTGAGAAGGCGGCACGAGAAGGTAACACGGCTGTCTGGGGTGCCCATTGCCCTGGTTATCGGGCGCTGATCCGCCGACAAGGAAGCGCTCATCCCGGTCCCGCCACCTGCGTCAGCACCGTAGGCACCTACGTCCAGCACATGCCGATCGCGGAGAGCTGTTGTCGTTCCGATCTTGAGGGGTGCGCGTCGAAGGGGAGTCTCGATCGAGTGATTGCTGCTGGCCGCGGGCATGAGAACAGGGCCTCTTGGTAGCTGGGGGTTGCGAAGCCAACCGAGATCCGGGAGACCCTGTTGCGGCAGTTGTACGTGCTCGCGCAGGTGGAGCTCAACTCGGCTGCACCGACGTGTGATTGTGTCGCTCACCGGTCGGGCCTGCCGCCGGTCATCCGGAACGTGTTCGGCGGTATCCCTTGGACATGACGGACGCGGAGTGGTCCGTGGTCCGGCCGCTGCTGCCGGTGCCGGGCTGGCTGCGTGGCCGGGGCGGCCGGCCGGAGGCGTACTGCCACCGGGCCATGCTCGATGCGATCCGGTATTTCGTGGACAACGGGATCAAGCGGCGGGCGATGCCCTGGGACTTTCCGCCGTGGGACCGGGTCCATGCATTCTTCCGCCGCTGGCGTGACCATGGCCTGGTCAGGGAGTTCCACGACCGGCTGCGCGGACAGGTCCGCGAGAAGGTGGGCCGGGATCCGGAACCGACGGCTGCGATGATCGACTCACAGTCGGTCAAGGCTGATGCCTTCGTCGGATCGGACAGTCGCGGCTTCGACGGCGGCAAGCTGGTCAACGGGCGCTAGCGGCACGTCGTGGTCGACACCCTTGGCCTGCTGCTGGGCGTGATGGTCACCGCCGCGGACCTCGGCGACCGAACCGCCGCCCGGGTGCTGCTTGAGCAAGTGGCAGGCGCGCACCACCGGTTGGCCTCGTCTGGGCGGACGGCGGCTACACCGGCAGCCTCGTCGAGCACTGCCTGGCCGCGTTCTCCCTGGCCCTGGCGATCGTCAAACGCAGCGACGACATGCGTGGCTTCGTGGTGCTGCCCAAGCGGTGGATCGTCGAGCGCCACTTCGCCCAGCTGATGCGCCCCCCGCCGCCTGGTACGCGACTACGAACGCCACACCACCAGCGCCGAAGGGATTCAAGCGGGTGAGCAGCTCGAGTCCCGGTTCGTGGGTGATCGGGTCGACGATGTCGCGGGTGCGGGCTGTGTCCAGTCGGCAACCCTCAGCGCGGTGTACGCCAGCATCGAGGCTTCGCCGACCGTGAGTTTCACCATGGCGTCGTTGGTGGCGGCGGCGATCACTCGGTTGCGGATCGTCCGGGCGTTCTCCCAGCCGCGCCAGACTCCTTCCTGGCGGTCTGCATCGCTGCCGCGCCTGACGTTCTGGCTGGGGCGGTGGGTAGGCCAGTACCAGCTCGGCCGCCGCGCGCCGGTGGCTGGCCCGCCCCCGCACGCGGGCCTCCGCGACGATCCGGGACCGCAGCATGCCCGCATGCTGCCATTTCTGGGACTGCGCATGGCGTTCCAGGGCTGCGCAGTCCGGGCACAGCGGCGGCCCGTACCGGGTCGGTGGCTTCCACGAGCGGCTTGTGCGCAGCAGTTCCGTGTCACAGCCGGCCCAGAAGATCCCGGAGGGCGACGGGCCACGGCTCCGGTCTGGGTACCCAACGCTGGGTCGTGGAGCGCGCATTCGCCCACCTGCACTGGTTCCGCCGCCTGCGGATCCGCTGGGAGATCCGCGACGACATCCACGAAGCCTTCCTCGCCCTGGGATGTGCACTCATCTGCCGGCGACGTCTGCGCTCACACTGTTGACCCGCCTAGCAAGTTGGACGAGGTGACTGCGGATCAGGAGTGCATGCTGCTTCCTGGGCGGCCATAACCTCATCGCCGTATTCGAAGGCCCAGGCGCCGACGGCGTCGATGGGCGCCAGCACGGTCCGACCCAGAGCGGTGAGCTGGTACTCAACCCGTGATGGTGCGTCGGGGTCTGCCAGCCGGTCGACCAGTCCGTTGAACTGCAGCCGGCGCAGAGTCTCGGTGAGGACCTTGGAGCTGATGCCCCCGATCCGCTCCCGTAGTTCGACGGGGCGCCTGGGGCCGTCGCGCAGCGCCCAGAGCACCACGGCGTTCCAGGTGTTGGAGAGCAGGTCGAAGGCGAGGCGGGCACGGCAGTCGGCGAGGAAGGCGTCGGTCGTCACGTACCAAATGGTGCCCGAACCGCCTTCTAGCGTCGGTGTGAACGGCGAAGCAGGCACAGAGAGGGAACGTGTGATGAGAATCGGCGTACTGGGAACTGGCAACATGGCCGACGCGCTCGCCACCCACTGGGTGCGGGCCGGGCACGAGGTGACCATCGGGGGACGGGACGCACACAAGGCGGAGCGGCTCGCGACGCGCGTCGGAGGCAGCGTGAAGCCTGGCAGTCTGCGCGGGGCGGCCGAGTTCGGTGAGGCGGTGTTGGCCGCGCTGCCCTTCGGGGCGGGAGCAGACGTGGCTCGGGACCTGCACGTGGCTCTGGAGGGCAAGGTGCTGATCGACTGCTCCAACCCGGTCGGGCCGGGCTTCCGGCTGCTGACGGAAGGAGGCTCCTCAGCCGCGCAGCAACTGGCCGCGGCGGCGCCAGGAGCCCACGTGGTCAAGGCTTTCAACCTCTGCCACGAGGACGTCTGGCGCATGCGGCCGCCCGTCTTCGACGGGCGACCACTGGCCGTACCGGTCTGCGGGGACGACGAGACAGCCCTCGCGCGCGTACGCGAGTTGGTGCGGGACGTCGGCTGCGAACCCGTGGCCGGCGGCGGTCTCGAACGTGCGGGACTCCTGGAAGCGACCGCTGCGCTGTTCATCGCCCTGTGGGTCGGCGAGGGAGCGGATGCCCAGGCAATCGCACCTCCGCTGGCATACGCGGCCGGACCGAGCCACCAGGAAACGGAAGGCGGCACGGGGGCTTTCCGTCAGGAGTTCTCATAGCAGCAGAGCGGGGACACGGAAACACCGCGCCCAAACGTCTGACCTGCACACATACGGCTGTGGCCCGCGAACACACCAGGTGCTCGCGGGCCACAGCCTCAGGAAGACCAGCTGGTTCAGACAGTGTCCGGGTCGACGCCCTGCACGCGGGCGAGAGCAGACAGGACCCGTTCAATCGTGTCCAGACGGTCGGTGATCGACCGCTCTCCCGGCGCGCCGACGGCGTTGGCGAGGGAATCGATGTTCCCGAACGCCGTGCGCTGCTGCTCACGGATCTTCGTCAGCTGCGTCCGGCCAGTGCGGAACGCCTCCGCCTCCAGGTCCCGCAGCCGCTCGTCGTGCGTCGCCGTCTCATTCGCCATGCCCACTGTCCTGCCAGGCCCGCGCAGCCCGATCAGCCGCCCTGGCGAACGAGCAGGACCGACGTGATCAGGCAGAAGATCGGCAGGCCGACTGTGGGCATGTCGGTGTAATGCCCGCAGTCGGCCGGGCTTCGCCCTCGGAGAGGAGCCTGGCCCATCAGGCCGTCACCAGGTGACGCCCTTCTCGGTCAAACCCATACTGGAAACGCTCGCCTGGGTAGATGTGCTCGGTGTTCAGCTCTGGTCTCCGAGCCTGTCGGGCCCCAGCTCCGGCTCAAGACCGACTTCACCTGCGGCAGCCGGGCTGGGGCCCGCGCGCCATGAGTCGGTGCCAGCGCGGCAACGGCGCCGGCCGGATACCGGTCCGTCCATGCCCGCGTATCGGCCGGCCCAGTGGCGGGGCCAGGGATGGTTCTCGATCCAGTAGCTGAGCAGACTGGCGGCGGCCACTCCGGCGCCGTAGGCGGGACCGCGGAGGAAGTGTCCGGCGGCCGCTCGGCGCTGCCTGCTGGCCCACGGGCCGCGCCGGGAGCGGGGTGGTGGGTCGGCGGCCGGTGTGGGTGTGGTCACGGGCGGGTCCCTTCTGGGGACACAGCGAAGGGAGCCTTCCCGGGCGAGGACGGCGCCCTGGGTGGGCTCCCTTCTGCGGCTGTGTGCGATCAGTGGCTGGTGAGTTCGCGCAGTTGGTCGGCCAGGTGCCGGCCACATTGTCAGTTCGTGACGTAGGCCACACCGCCCTGCGGTTTAGTCGCAGGTGAGACCCCTCCTCGTACGGGTGGAACTCGCCAAACTACCTGCCGCGCAAAGGGGTTTGATGCTAGAGCAGCTCAGCTGTGCGCAGGCTGCCAGACCCACGCATGCGAGCGGATACGGCGGCCCCCTGCACTGGGAAGCCGGAGCGCCCAGCGGCCGGACAAGTCGAACGGGTCGGCGAGTCGCCGCCCCCTGAACGAGGACTGGACCCGCCGCTACGGGGGAGAGCGACGGGCCAGCCAGCCCCACGGTCCCACACCGCCGGCCGACGCGCACCCCATTCGTGAAGCAGAAGCAGGAGTCCTCAGCCGAGGCCCAGCCTGCTGAGCGCGGTGGTCCAGTCAGTAACGATGGCCTGCTGCGCAGCCGCCAGGGTGACCTTCCCCGAGCAGACGGCCGTGTGCAGCTTCGTCTCCACGGGGTCCTTCTTGTTGTTGATGCCGCCGCCGGGCTTGTGTCCCGGATCGGCGGGCTCCGCCCACAAGTTGCGGGTGTCGTTGGGGTCGCCCCCGAGCTGCAGGGAAAGCAGGTGGTCGTACTCGGCATCCTTGAGGCTGCCCGTGTAGCTGTAGGAGGCGGCGTTGAGCCTTTTCTCCTTGCCGGTGACAGAGGCCGGCGGGCGAACCCCCTTGGTGTAGCCGCCCTTGGCGCAGGCCGTCGACGTCAAGTTCGCCTGCGTCACCGCCGGCGAGATCGCACCCGGCGTGCACGACCGGTCCTCGAGGGGCTCGCCCTTCTCGTACCAGTAGTGACAGCTGCCTGCGGGCGGCGGCTGCTGCTACTGCACCGTGTACGTCGTCTGCGGCCCCGCACCCACCGGGATCTTCGTCGTACCTGCTGGTACGGCATTCTCAGAGGGCCCCGCCGCCGCTCCGCCCTTCCCTGAGGTGTCCGCCTCGGAGTGTGAGCCCGATGAACAACCTGCCAGCAGCAGGAAGGAGAGCAGCCCCGGCGGCACGGCGCGGCGGATGGAACCCATGACGTCCCCTCACGAACGAGCGACAACTGGGCACATGCTGCCCCACCCGGAGATTCGCCTACCGCCCACCCCCAGGCGCACAGAGGCTCGGGGACCGGCGCACCCGTGCCAACCGCATCCGCTCCGCCGGCACTGACGCACCCCGACATCGCGGCTCCGCAGCCGTCTTGAAGTTGAATCACGGCATGCGGAAATGAGGTGGATGGGCGCTGATCGCCATGTCTGAGACGGGAGTGGAGCGTCCGGTTCGTCGCTGTGGATCGTGTCGGATGAGCAGTACGCCCTGACCCGACCCAAGGTCCAGGTGCAGATCTATCCCACGATTGGCCCAGTCAGACACTCTTCAAATGGACCACATGTCCGGACCACTGCTGCATAGGCTCGGCACCAATGCGGCTGACACCACGAGCGACCTCTGCAGGGATCCCGAGATCGACACTGCTGCCTGCTGTGGATTTCCGGCTCGTACCTCCTGGTCGGCCGGACTGAGTGAGAGGACAAAGATCTGCTGTGAAGGCGTGCGGAGTATCCGGGGCCGAGAAGGAAGCCGCCCTGCTGGAGTTGCCCGAACCGTCATCGCCCGGGCCCGGTCAGATCCTGGTGGCGGTTGAAGCGGCCGGTGTCGGCCCGTGGGACGAACTGCTCAACGGCGCCGGCTGGGACGTGGGACTGCGCCCCCCGGCGGCACTGGGAGTGGAGGGCGCGGGCAAGGTACTGGCCGTCGGCGCGGGTGTCACCGGGTTTGCCGTGGGCGACCGGGTGCTCGCCCACGAGGCCCCACTGCCCGGGGGAAGCGGCTTCTGGGCCGAACGCGTTCTGATCAACGCGGATCACACGGCGGCCTGCCCACCCGGGCTGGACGCCGTGCACGCGGCGGCGCTGCCGGTCAACGGACTCACCGCGTGGCAGGCCCTGGAGAAGCTGGACCTCAGCCGAGGACAGCGGCTCCTGATCACCAACGGAGGCGGGGCCACCGGCGCCCTGGCCATCCAGCTCGCCGCGGCCAAGGGCATCGAGGTGACCGCGACCGCCTCTGCTGCCGCCACACAGCGCCTGCTCGGTCTGGGAGCGATGGAGGTCGTCGACTACCACGACCCGAACTGGCCGGCCAAGGTACGCGGCGGGTTCGACGCCGCCCTCACCATCGCCACCGGCACGGCGGACGCCGCGCTGCCTTTGGTGCGGGACGGCGGACGACTGTGCTCCCTGACCTCCGACGCGCCTGCGGAGGAACGAGGCATCACGAGTTGGGACCTCTACCTCGAGCCCAACGCCACGCAGCTTGTCCAGATGGCGGAGCAGGTCGCCGAGGGAACCTTGAAACTCGCACCGCAACCCCTGCCGCTGAGTGAGGGACCGGCTGCGTTTGGCCGGGTGGTATCCGGACGGGCCGGCGGTAAGAAGATCGTGCTCACCCTGCCATGACCCGACCGGGCACCGCCCGATAGGACCACGACTGGGAGGACCTCGCCGCCTTCGACGGCGCCCCCATCACCCAGCCGTCCCTGTTCATCGGCGGCAGCCTGGACGCTTCCACGACACGGCTCGCCTACGCGATCAAGGAGTACCCGGTCACGCTGCCGAGCCTGGTCTCCTCCCACCTCCTCGACGGCTGCGGCCACTGGATCCAGCAAGAACGGCCCGACGAGGTCAACCGACTCCTGACCGCCTGGCTCGCTGCCTTGCCCACCTGACGCACCCCCCAGCGGCGCCCAGTGCTGTCGAAACACGGGTTCTGGCTCGCTTTCCATGAAGCGGTCACACACTGTTCAGTGACGTCGGCCGCTGAGATGATCGCTGCTCACCCATAGCTGAGGAGTCGGGGCCCCAGATGAGTAGCTGGTCGCCAAAGGTAGATGAGGTGTTGAAGGCGTCGGGATGGACGCCTGGACGGAAGGTAGACACGGCCCGCTGGCGATCCATGTTCGAAGCGGTCGCCCTCTCCACGCACGACGCTGCGGAAGCCTTCCTGCAAGAGTTCGGCGGTTTGACTGTGAACGTCAGCGGACCAGGGATCAGCTGTGCACGCACGCCATTCGAGCTGGACCCCGAGCTGGCCTGGGGCGAGGATGACCGATTCACGGAGTGGGGCGAAGCGATCGGGCGCCGTCTTTACCCGCTCGGCGAGCTGGACCACGGCCGGTTCTTCCTGGGCATCGATGAAGTGGGCGTGATCTATGTCGTCGCGACCTGGGTCGCCAGCTTCGGACCGATGCCTCACGCCATGGAGAACTTGGTTCTCGGCGTGGCTCCTCGCCGAATCGATGAGGGGTACGAGCCAGCGGGACAGCCGTCCTGACGCGTCGGTCACCCGTAGAGCGGTACTCGCTTTCGGAGGAGCAGGAATCCGGCACCGCCGAACATCTTCCGTTTAGGCATCTTGATCCGGTTGACGTGGCCCTCTACGACACCCGAATTCCAGGGCAGGGTGAGACCGGCGATGACAGCGTCGCGGGCTCGGTCGATACCAGCGGCGAGTGTGTGGAGGCCGGGCAGACCGGTCACGCCAGCCCTTTGGCCTGCGACTTCAGGTTGGCGGATGCTCACGCAGTGGAGTGGATGCCGGGCATCGTCGGTGCGCACCACGGCATCGGGTGCGCGGCATCGGTGCGCTCAGTGGCCGGCCTCCCGGCCGCGGTGGGGTCCGGGCTCCTGCGGGCGGTGCGCCCGCTGGTCGTCCTCGCGCACCGGGTGCACCGGGTGCGTTCCATCGGCATCGTCCTGTTCGGCGTCGCGGTCCGTGCGAGCGCGGGAGGCGTCAGCCGCCTTGGTGAACGCGACCCGGAGGTGGCGCAGCCGCTCGGCCGTGAGGTCGAGGGCTTCCACGTCCGTGCGGGACGCCCGCAAGGCCCGCAGCGCCGTCATGTCGACCGCCTCCCGAGGTTCGGCCTCCGGCTCCTGGTCGTCGTGCTCGGGGTCAGTGGCCGGGGGCCCGAGCAGCTGCTCGGGCATCGCCGGCTGCTGGTGCGCGACGACGTCGTATCCCCGGCCCCGCGCGGCG
>NZ_JBEPBF010000223.1:0-8951 GCF_040298985.1 Streptomyces sp. NPDC001093
TTCGGGTTGCCGGTGAGGTGGTGGGGCCGTTCAGCCCGACGGTGAGCCCGTTGGCGGCCGCGGCGAACGACATGTTGATGTCGATCGCGACCAGGTACCGGCGCGTGCACTCCTCATCGGTCAGCGGCCGGCACCGGTCGTAGGGCTCCTCCATCAGCATCTCGGCAGCAGTGCGCAGGTGTTGCCGGGCGAACTTCCCTTTCAGAATGGGGTGTTCGTCGGGACCTCGCACTCCACCACGTCGTACACGGCGGTGAGCGCGTCCGTGTTGAAAGCCTGCTTGAACTCGCCGGTGACCGGGTCCTTCTCCGCACGGGTCGGCGGGCGCAGCGCGGTCATCAGTTCCAGGCCGGTGACTGCCGCGGTGCCGCGCGGCGTCATCACCCTCTCCGCACAGGCGCCCAGGTACCGGGCCAGGTCCGCCGGGTGCATCGTCGGCAGCTGCGGGTTGGCCTTGTTGTCCCACTCCCGTGCGTCCAGGGCGTTCCAGGCCGGGATGCACAGCTGGACGCAGTTGCGCTTGGAGCGCTCGGCCGGGCGGTAGATCCGCGCCCACGGCCCGAAACCGCGCTGGGTCAGCTTCCAGTCGGCCTTCGCGAGCTGCTTGACCACCTTGTGGCCGTCCGCGAGCCGTCCGGCGCGCCGCTCCTCCTCCGACAGGGCGACGGGCAGGCCGTAGCGCTCCAGCGCAGCCGAGGTGAGGACCAGGACCGGGTCGGCGTCGCGGCCGTTGCGGTGCAGCCGCGCCTGCCCGAGCCTGGCCTCGGCCAGCGTCCACTCGATCAGCGACGGCAGCGACTTGGCGGGCACGTCCAGTACGAGGCCGCCGACCCAGTACGCCAGGACCTGGCCGTCGTCGTCGACGTCGACCACGGCCAGCGGACCGTTCTCGAAACGCGGATCGGCAGCTGCGGCCGGGGCGGCCGGCTTCTTCGCCGCCTTCTTAGGGTCGGGGCGCCGCAGCGACGCTGACGGCCTGGTGTCGCCGGTCGGACGATGCGAGCCGGCCGCATCCGCCGGCGCCTCGCCTACTGGGTCTGTAGTCGCAGGCTCGGATCCCAGTTGCTCGGGTGCCTGGTCTGTCACAGGTTCCGGCGCGGCAGGGCCCGCGAACGTCTCCGTCTCCGATACCTCGGGCTCCGCGACGGGGCCGGGGAAGCGTTGCGAGTTTCTCCAGGAGGCGGGCGTAGGCGGCACGCTGCGGCGGGCGGGGGTCGGTCTTGCCCAGCTCCCAGTTCGCGACGGTCTCGCGGCGCGTCTCCAAAGCGCTGGCGATCTGGGTCTGGGTCAGCCCGGCGGCCTCCCGCAGG
The DNA here is from genome assembly GCF_040298985.1 of Streptomyces sp. NPDC001093. Taxonomy (NCBI): domain Bacteria; kingdom Bacillati; phylum Actinomycetota; class Actinomycetes; order Kitasatosporales; family Streptomycetaceae; genus Streptomyces; species Streptomyces sp. NPDC001093. The sequence continues at coordinate 1,311 of NZ_JBEPBF010000223.1, forward strand.
CGCCTGCGTTCGGCGGGCGCGGGCAGGTCATCTTGCGCGACCTGCTCCAGGAGCGCATCGACTGCGCTGAACAGCTCGTTCTCAGTGGGCACGCGGCTCACCTCCACGCCTCACCTACCTTGGGTTGCATGTCGGATTCCGCGTCGAACCGCTCGTTGGAATTCATGTGGATTACTTGTTTGCGGCCGGTAGCGAGGACCGACACCGCCTTCCCTGCGGACGGATGCTGACCTGCACGTTCAGCGCCAGTTCCTGGGATCAGGGGCCAGCCGAGGCCGCCCATCGGCAACTGCTGCATAACGGGCATCGTGACAAAGCCCTGCCGCTCTCGGCTGTGTTGACAGCGCGGACTGCCAAGACCGCCATGCGACCACACCAAGCCGGCTGCCTTTCCCCATGGCCGAACCGGGCCTTATCAGTACGGTCGGGTCGTCCGCTCCAGGCGGACCACGACGAGGGCAATGTCGTCGTCGGCGCCGCCGCCGAGGCCCAGGCGGGCCAGGAGGGCGTCGGCGAGGTGTTCCGCGCCGAACTCGGTGCAGGTGGCCAGCGTGGCGGTCAGGCGGGTCAGGCCGGCGTCGATGTCCTCACCACGGCGTTCGATCAGACCGTCGGTGTAGAGGACGAGGGTGTCGCCCGGGGTGTAGGTCTTGTTGGCCTGTGGGCGGGGAACGTGTTCGGGGCGGGCGCCCAGCGGCGGGTCGGTGGCCTGATCGAGCAGATCCCAGGAGCCGTCCGGGTGCAGCAGGACGGGCGGGGGGTGGCCGGCGCTGCTGTAGATGAGCAGGCGGCTGTGGCAGTCGACGAGGACCTGGACGGCCGTTGCGGCCAGGGCTCCCTCGGCCGAGCGGGCATACAGCCCCAGGACCTCAAGTGCCTGGGCGGGGCCGTGGACGGCGCGGGTGGCGGCGCTCAGCGCGCTGCGGAGCCTGCCCATCACCGTGGCCGCCATAAGCCCGTGGCCGACCACGTCACCGACCGCGACGACGAAGCGGTCCGCGGGCAGGTCCACCGCGTCGTACCAGTCACCGCACACGTTCAGTGATCCGGTCGCAGGGAGGTAGCGCACGGCGACGTCCGGGTGCCGGGCCAGGTCAGGAGTGTGGAGCATTGTTTCCTGCAGGGCGACGGCGATGCGCCGTTCACGGGCGTGCGCTTGGCGCAGTTCCTCGTTCAGCCGCTGCAGCTGCCGGGCCCGGGAGTACAGCTCGGCCTCCATCGCCGCTTCCCGGCCGGGGCTGACCGACGGCAGGTGCGCCGTGCGGCGGGCGCGGACGACGTCGGTCATGTCCTCGGACCGGTGGATGATCCAGGCGACATTTCCGTCCGGGCCGAGGACGGGCACGTTGATCGCGGTCCACCACCGCTCCTTGAACACCTCCGGGTTGCCGGGGACCGGGATGTCGTACTTCTGCAACGCCATGTGATCGGTCTGGCCCGAGGACAGGACACGGTGCAGTGAGGCCTTCAGTGTGTCCACCCCGTCGGCGTCCGGGTCGGCGGGGTTGTCCGGGAAGACCTCGAAAAGGTACTGCCCGAGCAGCTCGGCCCGGCTCCGTCCGGTCACCTCGCAAAACGCCCGGTTGGCAGCGGCGATCACCAGGTCCGTGCCGAGCACCAGGCACGGGCTCGGAAGGGCGGCGAACACCCCTGGGTAGTCAATCTCCGGTGTCACACGCAGTCCCTGCCAGCGGCTCCCTCTTCAATTTACGAAAGGTCCAGCTCCTGCGCCCGCCGGGCCTGCTCGTGGGCAGCGGGTTGTACGCCTGGCTCGCGGCGGGTGTCGTGGGGTGGTGTGTGACGGCATGGCGGGAAGAGACTGAAGGGGCTTACGCAGGGCCATGCGATGTGACGCCTGGCGTCGGCTCGTAGGCTGCAGCCATGACCGAGATCCAGAGCCCGACGCCCCGCGACGCCTTCGAGCTGCTGCTGGCCGGTAACCAGCGCTTCGTCGTGGGCACCCCCGAGCACCCGAACCAGGACGCCACCCGCCGCACCGAGATCGCACCCTCCCAGCAGCCCTTCGCCGTGCTGTTCGGCTGTTCCGACTCACGGCTGGCCGCCGAGATCATCTTCGACCGCGGCCTGGGCGACCTGTTCGTGGTGCGCACCGCGGGCCACGTCATGGGCACGGAGGTACTGGGCAGCATCGAGTTCGGTGTGGAGGTGCTGGGCTGCCCGCTGGTCGTGGTCCTCGGCCACGACTCGTGCGGCGCGGTCGGCGCCGCCTGCGCCGCGCTGGAGAACGGGCAGACCCCGGGCGGCTTCGTCCGGGACGTCGTCGAGCGGGTGACCCCGAGCGTTCTGGCTGCACGGGCCGCCGGACAGGTTGAGCCCGAGGAGGTCCTCGCCGAGCACATAAGGCACACCGTCGACCTGCTGCTGGACCGCTCCCGGGTCCTCGCCGAGAAGGTCGCCGCCGGCCAGGCCGCCGTGGTGGGCTTGCGCTACCGCCTGGCCGACGGCAGCGCGCAACTCGTCGCCGCCCGCGGCCTCGACGCAGCCATCCCCGCCGCATCCTGACCGTTCCTGGCAGTGGCTGCTCAAGGCACGGCGTCGATGCTGGTCACACGGTGGGCCGGGGGCCCCGCGGCGCGGCGGAGCCGGTTGGCGATCGCCAGTCCCAGCCCCTCCGGGAGGCACGCACCCCCCAGTGCAACGCGCCCAGGAGAGGTCACGCCGGACACACCCGCCCGCGCGACGCCTGATGTGAAGGTTCGGGGGTAAACGGGCCCAAGCGCGTTTGGGCACGGGGCGAGGCGGACCAGCATGGAACAGACAACAGACGGCGAGGACAGGCCCTCGCTGCTGGGGGAGGTCATCTCGGCGTCCGGGGCGTTCGAGGGCAGCGAGGACATCGCCGTCGCCCGCGATCTGGCCCGCACCTTCCTCACCGATGCGCAGGCCGTGCATGGGCTGCCGGTGTCCGGGCGAGCGATGGCCATGGTGCAGCTCGTGGTCAGCGAGCTGGTCACCAACGCCCGCAAGTACGCGCCCGGCCCCTGCCTGCTGACCCTGGAAGTCAACGGCGCCACGGTCGAAGTGACCGTCTGGGACAGCGACCCCACGCCCCCGGCCATCCTCGCCCCCGATCCAACCCGGATCGGCCAGCACGGGCTAGAGATCGTCATGGCAGTCGGCCAGAGCTTCGCCATCCACCGCGAACCGGTGGGCAAGCGTATCACCACAGCGATCGCGCTGGCCGACGACCCCGGCGGAGACGCTGCCGGCCGCCAGCTATGACAGCGTGAGACCGGAGCAGGCGGGTAGCCCTCCAGAGCCGGCCGGGGAAGGACCATGACGCCTGGGGAGGTCGAAAGGTCCTTCCCTGCCGACAGACACCACCGTCCTGACCACCGAGAGCGGCAGGACACCTTCCCAGCCCCGCAGACGCATCCCGGTGACGTGGTCACCACGGACCTGCAACCCGGCGATGGTGGTCTCAGCCCAGCCGGGCCCCTCGTCCCACGCCATGCCTCATCATCCACGCAACCTGGGTGAATACACCCCAACCGCTCCGAGTCGGACGCCGGAGACCTCCGGTGGGACCCTCAGCTCAGGACCGTGATCAATCTCACGCGCCAACGGCCGATGTTCCCCAAGGCCGGTGGAGTACTCGGCTCCCACCCGGCAACACCTCTGGCGCCCCGGCGGACCCTCGGCACCGGCGGCAGCGCCGACGCTGACTCCCTTCACCCGTCCTGACGTCCCAACCTGCGTTGCTGGGTCCGGGCTTTTCGTTCTGCTCGTCCTGGTGCCGCGCCCCGAGTGGATCCACCGCGACGCCGTCATCACAGACTGACGAGTCCCGATTCCAGGCACCTTCCTGAGCGGCGGCGACCTGCCGATCAACCGCGTCGGCTGCGGAGCCATGCGGGCTGGGTCGGCCCATGCCGTTACGCGCTCGCGGCGCCGAGGCGGTGCACCCTCGAGCCGAAGGTGGGCCGCGCCGCGCCCTCGGCTCGAGGCTGGGCCGTCAGCTCGCCGTGTCCGAGGTGGCCGGCGCGACGATGTTGCTGGTCACCGTGCCGGTGGCACCGTCGATGGTGACCAGGTGCCGGACGCCGTCGGTGCCCAGCACCTCGACCTCCCACGCGCTTCCGCCACCCTGCTCGCCGATCACGCGCAGCGCCTCCGTCTTGCCGTCGGAAACCGCCTTGCCGGCCGCCTCGATCGCCGCCGCGGCCGAAACCGTCGGCAGCGGCGCGGGCGCGAGACCGAGCCTGGAATCGTCGTTCCAGCCGCCGCGACCGCCTCGTGCCTGCCCGTATGCGCCCTGCCGGCCGTCGCCGCCCGACCACCTGTGCTCTGCCGCGAACTGGCCGTGGTCGCCCTTTTCACCGTGGCCGTGGTGGACGACCGCAGCGACGCCGGTCGCGGCCGCGACCGCCAGGAGAACCGCGACGCCGAGGACGGTCCCACGACGCCGGCTCACCCGGGGAAGGCGCGCCCGGAAGGTCTTGGCCGACTTGGCTGGCTTCGGCAGCGCGACCGGTGAGTCCGGCGTCGACTCGGGCTGCGGCTGCGGCGGTTCGGGTTGGGACATGCTCGGGCTCCTGCTCGCCTCGACCGGCCCGGTGCCGGCGGCTGCGATCAGCTTGGAATGCCGTTGCTGAAGCCAGGCTGAAGGTGGCTGAAGGCGTCTTCAGCCACCGCCCGTCCGGCGTGCGAGGCTGTATGCCGTGCGCGTACTGGTGGTCGAGGACGAGAAGCGGCTGGCCGCTGCTCTGCAGCGAGGTCTCAGGGCCGAGGGGTTCACCGTCGATGTCGCCCACGACGGGAACCAGGGACTGTGGCTCGCCCTGGAGCACAGCTACGACGTGGTCGTGCTCGACATCATGCTGCCCGGCCTCAACGGCTACCGGGTCTGCGCCAGACTGCGCTCGGCCGGGAGCGACACACCGATCCTGATGCTCACTGCCAAGGACGGGGAGTACGACGAGGCCGAGGCGCTGGACACCGGTGCCGACGACTTCCTGTCCAAGCCGTTCTCCTACGTCGTCCTGGTCGCCCGGCTCCGCGCGCTCCACCGTCGTACCGGCCACCGGGTCCCTCCGGCATTCCGGCTCGGTGACCTGGTGATCGATCCGGCCGGACACACCTGCGTCCGCGGTGGCACCGAAGTCCGGCTCACCGCACGGGAGTTCGCCATTCTGGAGTACCTGGCCGGCCGGGCCGGCGAGGTGGTGTCCAAGCGCGAAATCCTCGAACACGTCTGGGACTCGGCCTTCGAGGCGGACCCCAATCTCGTCGAGGTCCACGTCAGCGCCGTACGCCGCAAGATCGACACCGCCTTCGGGCGCTGCGCCCTGGAGACCGTCCGCGGCGCCGGCTACCGGCTGGCGGCCGACGGTGGCTAGAGGAATCGTCCCCCGCGCAGGCGAGATACCGGCAGCGATCCGGCGCCTGCGCTTCACCGCCGTGAGGCTCGTACGACACCCGTGGCCGGGATCGGTGCGGGCCCGGGCGACGCTCGGGGCGACCGCGGTCGTCGCTCTCGCACTGACCGCGGCCTCCTTCGCGCTGTTCGCCCTTCTGCACGCCGACCTCCAGCGCAACGCCAACGACGCAGCCACCGCGCAGGCAGACACCGTCGGTCAGCTGGCCGCCCAGGGCAAGCTGCCCGACCTGCTGCCTCTCTCCCACGGCGCCGACTTCATCCAGGTCGTCGACAGCAGTGGGCACGTGGTAGCCGCCAGCCAGAACCTCGTCGGCCGCCCGGCCGTCGCCGACCTGCGCCCCCATGAGGGCAGGCTGCGCGCCACCTGGTCCGGCGAACGATTCGGCGAACGACACCGCCAGCGGATCGTCGCCGTCACCGCCCAGACCCCTGGTGGCGCGGTCACCGTGTACGCGGGCACGTCGCTGCGGGACGCGGACGCGGCCGACGAGATCACCAAGGCCGCGCTGGGCATCGGCACACCGCTGCTGCTGGCCACGGTCGCCCTGGTCACCTGGTGGGTGACCGGCCGGGCCCTGCGTCCGGTGGAAGCCATCCGCTCCGAGGTCGCCGAGATCACCGGACACGCCCTGCACCGCCGCGTCCCGGTACCGGCCGCCCAGGACGAAGTCGCCCGCCTCGCCCGCACCATGAACGCCACCCTCGACCGCCTGGAGGACGCCGTCGTCCGCCAGCGCCGGTTCATCGCCGACGCCTCGCACGAACTGCGCAGCCCCATCACCGTCCTGCGCACCCAGTTGGAGGTCGCCCTCGCCCATCCGGATCCGGCCCTGTGGCCCGACCTGGTCAGCGACGCTCTGGAGGACATCGTCCGGCTCCAGGACCTCGCCTCCGACCTGCTGCTCCTCGCCCGTCTGGATGCGGCCGAGCCGGTCAGCCGCATCCCGCTGGACTTGGCCGAACTCTGCCGTACGACCGTTGCCGCGCGTCACGGTGACCGGCTCCCCATCGACACCAGGCTGCAACCCGGCCTCACCGTGGAGGGCAACCGCGGCTGGCTGATCAGACTCCTCACCAACCTCCTCGACAACGCCCAACGGTATGCCGATCGCCGCATCGAACTGGCGCTGCACACCGACCTGGACGCCGGCCTGGCCGTACTGGAGGTGACCGACGACGGACCCGGCATTCCCGATGCCGACCGTGAGCGGATCTTCGAGCGCTTCACCCGTCTGGACGACGCCCGCAGCCGGGACCTCGGCGGAGCCGGCCTCGGACTGGCCATCGCCCGCGACATCGCCCATCAGCACCACGGCACTCTCCGCATCGAACACCGCCCGTACGGCGCCGCCTTCGTCGCCCGCCTCCCGCTGTCGCCATCCGGGCCCTGAAGCGGACGCCCGGGTCCACGGCGATCGCCGCGTCCGCCCCACGGCTTCGAGTGCATCGCCGCCGTGACCGGACAGGCGCTCCAGTACGGGCCCAAAGCAGGGAAGTGATGATTCAGACGGTGTCCGGGTCGACGCCCTGCGCGCGGGCGAGAGCGAACAGAACCCTTTCAATCGTGTCCAGACGGTCGCTGATCGACCGCTCTCCCGGCGCGCCGACGGCGCTGGCGAGGGAATCGATGTTCCCGAACGCCGTGCGCTGCTGCTCACGGATCGTCGCCAGCTGCTCGCTGTGCTCCGCCAGCGTCCGGCCAGTGAGGAACATTTACGCCTCCAGGTCCCGCAGCCGCTCGTCGTGCGTCACCGTCTCATTCACCATGCCCACTAACCTGCCAGGCCCGCGCACCCCGATCAGCCGCCCTGCCGAACGAGCAGGACCGACGTGCTCAGGCACAAGGTCGGCGGACGGGCTGCGGGCATGCAGCGCCCGCAGCCGGCCTCGCTTCACCCTCGGAGAGCAGGCCAAGCCCGGCCCATCAGGCCGACACCAGGTGAAGCTCTTCCCGATCGGCCTCACACTGGAAACGCTCGCACGGCAGACGCGCTCGGTGTTCAGCTCTGGTCTCCGAGCCCTTCTGCCGGTCGGGCCCCAGCTCCGGCTCAAGACCGACTTCACCTGCGGCAGCCGGGCTGGTGCCGGCACGACGTGAGCCTCGTCGTCCTGGCGCTGGCCAGCGCGCACCACCCCCCACAACAATCAGTAGCGGCGGGGAGACACGGAAGCCGCGTCTCCCCGCTGTCTGACCTGCACACATATGGCTGCGGCCCGCGAACACATCGATGTGTTCGCGG
>NZ_JBEPBF010000224.1:0-8878 GCF_040298985.1 Streptomyces sp. NPDC001093
TCCGAGTAGTCCTTCATCGCCATCGGCGGTCTTCTCGCTTCCTCCGGATCAAGCAGATCCAGTATCAGCGTGTCCACCACTCAGGGGGAGGCTCCCTCCTGTCAGGACAACCAACTGATCAGTGCCCAACTTTGCCGGAATGATGGCCGGTTGGGATGGAGGGTGTTCGGGAAGAGGTGAAGGTCCTGGTAGATGGGTTGGCGACCAAATCAACCCGTCTGCCCGGAGCTTCACGTGCTCGTTTACCCATCGGGGATCGATCTGTCCAGTTCGACCCTGCGCTACCTCTCCCGCTTGCTGGCCACCCGACGCCTGGAGCGGGGCACGCGGTGGCGTCGGCTCCCCGCAGCTCGGCAGGCCCTGCTGGTCCTGGCCCACCTGCGGTGCGGACACACATACGCCCAGCTCGCAGCCGGTTCGGGGTCGGGATCGCCACCGTCTACCGCTACATCACCGAAGCGGTCGAGGTCCTGGCCGCCGTCGCACCGGACCTCGCCACAGCCGTACGCACCGCCACACACAAGGCGTTCGTGATTCTCGACGGCACCCTGCTGCCCATCGACCGGATCGCCGCCGACCGGCCCTACTGTTGAGCTGGCACGGAGCGCGGTGCCGGTGTTGCCACCGGTCCGTTTCTCCGTGCCGCTCGGGCATGGGCTGCCGCATCTGCGTACGACTCGTCCCCTTGACCGGCAAGGAGGGGGCAGCACTCCGGCCCCTCCGAGAAGGTCAGGACCTTCCATGTCTTAGGCCGGACACCATCGTCCGGCGCCATCTGACCTCGTGTTGGGCTTCCTCGACCGCTCTCTGCACATGCGCAGCCGCGTCCTGTGGAGGGTCGACAAGCTCTCCTCCTAGCGGCTGCAAGCAGCCGCCTGTACACGTGGCGTGCTACGTCACTTCGCTCGCGGCTCGGCAGCGGCCGGCCGCTCAGCCTGCGAGAGCGCACCGACCCATGGCCATCCGTACACTGCGCACCGGCCCGTCCAACACAGTAAACGCCCCCCAACGCCTCCGCGAGGTGTCCGCCGAGCAGCGAGCCGAGCCGCACCAGCCTTATGGTGACGTCCGCAGGCATGGTCCTGTCCCCCGTGGCAGTGGCCGTGTCACCACTCGCACGACTGGGACGGGCGCGTCGAAAACGAAGTCGAAGGGCAACGGTTCGATCTCTGTGCGCGCCAGGGGCTGACACCGGAGTCCCGGTACGCGGTAACGTGCGCGCCCGGTCCGATCATCGTACTGTCCGGGGACTGTTATGCCTGATCCTTCCACGCCGCCGGACGACCGGCAGGTGTCACCCATGACCGCCCGTGTGACGGCCGAGTCGCGAGGCAGGTTCTTGAGGCGGCGTCAGGTGCTGTGGTCCGTGCTGCCGCCGGGCGTGGTCGCCGTGACCGGTGCGGTGGCCGCCGCGCTGGTCGGCGATGGCCACCTGGACCGGGCGGACCAGGGCGCGGTGTTGGCCGGCGTGGTCCTCATCGGTGCCATGGCGTCCGGGATCGCGGGCGTACGGGCTGCAGCGGAGGCACGAGCAGTCACCAAGCACTGGGCGGAGTTGTCCCGCGCGGCCGACCGGAACCGTGCCGAACTGGCCGAGCTGACCCGTACCACAGCCGAGGGCAGGGCCGAACTGGAGTTGCTGTGCCGCCGGTTGCGGGCTGGGGAGCGGGCCCTGCGGCGCCGACCGGAACTGCCGCCGCAGACCGGCCCGGACGAACTCTCCCGCCTTGGATTCGAGATCGCTGCGGCCCGGCACGAGGCGGAGGCAGCCCTGCTGGAGACCGCCGCCGGTGCGGTCGGTGCGGAGCACAACTCCCGGCTGGAGCAGTTCGAGGTGTTCGCCAACCTGGCGCGCCGCCTGGAGTCCCTGGTGCACCGCGAGATCGGCCTGCTGGACAACCTGGAGAACGAGGTCGAGGACCCCGAACTGCTCAAGGGGCTGTTCCGGGTGGATCACCTGTCCACCCGGATCCGCCGCTACGCCGAGAACCTGGCCGTGCTCGGCGGCGCGAACACCCACCGCCAGTGGGCCCGCCCCGTCGGCCTGACCGACGTGCTGCGTTCCGCCGTCGCAGAGATCGACCAGTACGCCCGGGTCAAGCTGGTCCCCCCCATCGATGGAACGGTCAGCGGCCACGCTGTGGTCGACGTCGTCCATCTGCTGGCCGAGCTGCTGGAGAACGCCACGGTCTTCTCACCGCCCCAGACCACGGTGCACGTGCGGGTGGAGCCCGTCGCCGCGGGGGTGGCGATCGAGGTCGAGGACCGGGGCTTGGGCATGTCCCCGGCCGAGCGCAACCAGATGAACACCGTTCTGAGTGCACCCGACAAGGTCGCCCTCGGCGAGCTGCTGCAGGACGGCCGGATCGGCTTGTACGTGGTCTCCGCCCTGGCTCAGCGGCACGACATCGCCGTGCAGTTGCTGAGCAACGTCTACGGCGGCACGCAGGCCGTCATGGTGCTGCCCAAGGCACTGCTCGGCCCGCAGCCCGCAGCTCCCACGCCAGTCCTCCACACCGTCCCGGCCCCTGACGCGGGGCCGCAGGACCCGGTGGAACCCGAGACGGCGGACTCCCGTGCGACAGCGGTGGGCGTCGTTGCGGATCCGCTCGTGTCCGAGTCCGGAACCCAGCCCGCCCCGGTGCCCTCCGACGGCGAGGACGACCGTCCGCGGCTGCCTCAGCGGCGCCGCCAGGACCACGGCGCCGAACGGCCGCACCCGGTCCCCAGCGCCCGTGCCGCCGAGGACATCCCACACGACCCGGGCCTGATGGCCGCGTTCCAGACCGGACTGCGCAGAGCCGAGGAAGCGGAGACGCACTGACAGCCGAGCCGCCCTGAAGGCCCGGGGCCCCGTCCAGCAAGCCGTTTCCTTCCGTCGAAGAGGAGTACACGATCGTGGCGAGCGAAGACCTTTCCTGGCTGTTGACAGGTCTGGTGAACCGGGTGCCACACACCCGAAGTGCCTTGTTGCTGTCCTCGGACGGGCTGGTGAAGGCAGCGGAGGGACTCGACGCGGACGCCGCGGACCAGCTGGCCGCCCTTGCCAGTGGGCTGTACTCGTTGGCGCGCAGCGCGGGCCGGCACTTCGACGACGGCGGTGACGTGCGACAGATCGTGACGGAACTCAGCACCTCGCTGCTGTTCGTCTCGGCCGCCGGGCACGGCGCGGTGCTGGCGGTGCTGGCCGGACGCGAGGCGGATGCAGCGGTGCTGGGCTACGAGATGGGGATGATGGTGAAGAGCGTGCGCCCGCACCTGGCCACACCGCCCCGGCACCCGGTGGGGTAACCGATGACGCCGGTCCTCCCAGACGGACCGCTGATCGACGAAGCGGTCGGGCGGCTGGTCCGTCCCTACACCGTGAGCGACGGCCGGACCAGGGCCACGTCCCACTTCACGCTCGTGACCGTGGTGCAGGCCACTGGCGCCCAGACGCAGGGCGCCTTCGGACTGGATCATGCGCAGGTGCTGGCGCTGTGCGAGCGGCCTGTGAGCGTCGCCGAGGTCGCGGCCCGGATGCAGGTGCCCGCCGCCGTGGTCAAGGTGCTGCTGTCCGATCTGGCCGAGGGAGGCGCGGTGGTCGCAGGTGATGCGCCCTCGCCTCCCCCGGGCCACTCCGCACGACCTGATCGAGACCTCCTGGAAGCGGTACGCGATGGCCTCCTCAAACGACTGTGATCCGCTGCCCGCCAGAGTCCTGCCGGTGGGAATCAAGGTGCTCATCGCCGGCGGGTTCGGCGTGGGAAAGACGACCTTCGTCAACGCGCTCAGCGAGATCGAGCCGCTGAGCACCGAGGAAATACTGACCGCCGTCAGCGCGGCCACGGACCGGCTGGACGGAGTGGAGAACAAGGCCACCACCACGGTGGCCCTGGACTTCGGCCGGATCACGCTCAGTCCGTCCCACGTCCTGTACTTGTTCGGCACGCCAGGACAGGAACGCTTCTGGTTCATGTGGGACGAACTCTCCGAGGGAGCGCTCGGGGCGGTGGTCCTCGCCGACACCCGCAGGCTGGAGCACTCCTTCGCAGCGGTGGACTTCTTCGAGCGGCGTGGCATCCCCTTCGTCGTTGCCGTCAACGAGTTCGACGGCGCCCACCGCTACCGCGCGGAGGAGGTGCGGACCGCTCTCGACCTCAGGCAGGAGGTGCCGGTCGTGCTGTGCGACGCGCGCGTCCAGAGCGCGGGCATCCGCGTACTGCTCGAACTGATTCAGCATCTGCTCACGACAAGGAGTTCCCATGGCAGCGACACCGACCAACTCCTCCGGGCCTGAGTCCGGGATCGCCCTGCGCCACCTGCTCCTTCCCCCGGAGGACCCACAGGTGCGTACCAGAACCGAGCGGCTGCGCGAGCTGGGCATCGAAGCCCGTCCGGATACGGAACTCGACGCCTTCGCACGGAAGCTGGCACACCGTACCGGTGGCTGCTACGCCGGGGTCAACTTCTTCCTCGACGCCGACCGCCAGTACTTCGCAGGGTTGTACAGCGTCGCACAGGACACCACGGTCCACGTGGGACCGCCGTTGCTGAAGGACCCCGTGCCCGGCCGCGTCATGCCCCGCGACATCGACATGGGCATCTGCCCGCACGTGGTCAAGCGCCGCCGGGCGCTGGTGCTGGAGGACATCCGGGACTTCCCGCGGTTCGCCGGTAACCCCGTGGTCGACGCGATCGGCGTCCACTCCTACCTGGGCGCACCACTGATAGACAGCACCGGCGTAGTGCTCGGCACGATCTGCGTAGTCGACCAGGACCCGCACCCATGGGGGCATACGGGGCTGGAAACGATCAAGGCCATGGCAGCGGAACTGGTCGAACGAATCGAGGAGTCGGCGCGCCGTCGGAACTGACCGGCGCTGCCGAACCCGCACGCGGCCGCCCCCGGAAAGTGCCCGGCGCGGCCGTCCAGCACCCGCCCATGCCGAAAATCTCGGCCAAGGGATCCCAGCGGTCGGGCGTTCGCGATGCCCTGATGCTCGCGGTGTGCAGGGGCCCGCTCCCCTGCTGCGGGCGGCTGCCGTCGCTCGCCCTTCGGACCAGCGTCCGTCCCGTGCCGGCCTCGGCAAGACGACCAGTTGGTGCTGAGGAACCCGAGGTTGATGCCCGCGTCGGCCGGATCGGGCCAGCGGGTCGTCACCACCTTCCCTGGGAGGGCCGCCCGGCCGCCTTTGCCGTTGAACTTGAATATGCCCGGGCACAAGAGCGCTCAGGGCCGGCCCTTCGAAGGCTCTGGTCAGCGGACGAAGGAGAACTCCGGGTATTTCTTGTCGGGGCCGTCGAGCAGGGTGCTGTGCCGGTGGCGCAGTTCCTGGTCGAAGAAGGCGGCGAGGTAGACGCGCTGGATCTCGATCGCGCGGTTGGGGTCGATCGTGCCGTACACCTGCTGGAGCTGGGCCGGCGTGAGTCTGAGCAGGATCGCCTCCTGCGGCGCCATCGCCTCGTCGTCAACGAACGACACGTGCGCCGCGCCGTGGAGCTGGATGTCGACCCGGTATCCCTTCAGATGCGACCACAGCGTGCGCCACGACCCGTCGTTGTCACGGTTGTGGGTGGCGGAGCTGAACAGCATGAAGGGGCGGTCCAGGTTCTTGCTCGGCGCCGAGCCGAAGAACTGGCCATCCAGATTGGCGCCGGCGGCGATGCGGTGGTCGAGCTGCATGGAGGTGTCGACCGCCGCGCCGCCCAGCGAAGCGCCGAACATCCCGATGCGGGGCATGTCCACGGCGTGCGACAGCCCGGTGGGGAGCCTGGCGCGGTCGACGTCCGGGTTGCCACCCTTGGCGATCGCAGCGAGCTGGTTGGACGAAGTGGATGTCGGCAGCGCGCACATTGAGCGTCTCGGAGGAGTGCGCGCCAGCCGGCATGGTGTTGACCTCGACCCGTCCGTCGGGGAACTGCACCTCGTTGGCGTCGTGGGTGTGGTCGACGGTGACGACGAGGTAGCCGCGGCTGGCCAGGTCCTCGGCGAGCACGGTGCCCCTCGCGCGGTCCGAGTGCAGCCCGCTGGAGTACAGCAGGACGGGCAGCTTGCCGAGCTTCGCGTCGACCGGGGCGAGGACATGGCCCGCGGTCTTCGGCAACGTCACCTGTTGTGGCGTCAGGCCCTGGGAGGCGAGGAAGTGGGCGCCGGAGACTGCTGGCATCCACGGCGCCGCGTAGTCACCGCGGGTGGAGGCGGCCGGGTACCAGAACGACACCATCAGCTCGCGCGGCTTGCCACCGGGCACGTACGGGTCCGTGCGGGACTTGTCGACGAGGTGCAGGCTGAACGTGCCCACGCCGTGGCGCCCGGTCCGTGCGGGCAGACTGAGCTGGAGAGCGGACGTGCCCGCGCGGGGCGTGACGGCCTCCGGACGGACGGCCGTGTGCTGCTTCGGCACCCCGTCGTGCCGGGGCGCCCAGGGCGCGTCGTCCCGCTCGGGCTGGGTGGGCGAGAACCCGGTGGCGGTGAGCCTGTTGGCCGTCTTCCCGGCGGCCATCGCCGGCGTCATCCCCGCACCCAGCGCGATGGCCAGCTTACCGGCCGTACCGACCGCTCTGGCGATCACTCTGCGACGGTGGCGCGGTCGGCGGTGTTTCATGGGACCCCCTTGTTGAGCAGCGATCAAAGAACTGGCGATCGGCTGTTGTACGCCGTACCGCCGCAGTGGCCTGCGGATCTGGAGGCCCTGGCGTTCACCGCGGCCGCAATCGGCACGAGCAGTGACCTCGTCCGGCTGTGCCCTCCCGCCAGTCCTCTCTTTGTGCCGGCCTGCTCGTCGCTGAGCGCGGAGCCCCCAGGCCGACGCGCAACAAGAGCTCCAGGCCGCCCGATCCCCCGCCGCCAAGGAGTGGCCCCACAGCTCGCTCGAGGTGCTTGACGCCTTGCGGAGTAGCCGCAGCAGTGGAGTTCGTCGGCGACGGCAGACACGCCGACCGCGGCAAGGCCACCGTCGCGCGGGAACCGCGCACGTCGTCACTGGCCTGTTCGACTGAGCTAGGGCCTGTTGCGAAAGCCGTAGGCGGCTGGCTCCACGACCCAGACCAGGCTTCCTTGGAGGAGCTGACGGGCCAGGGCCGGCCTGCTGGCACTCCCAGCTCACGGACGACTGGGGTGTTCGAGAGACGCCGCCCCACAATTCCCGCGTGCCGCCGGGAGTGCGGAGATAGCCTCGGCGCTGTCAACGTCCGAAGGGGAGGGGTAGAGGTATGCAAGGGCAAGACTGGATCGAACGTGCGGGAGAACTGTTCGAAGCGGCGATGTTCGGCGGAGACACGTCCGCGCTGGACCGGTCGGATGAGGTGCTGGACTCAGTCGAGGCGCCGCTTGCCATGGCACGGGGCAAGGTGCTGCACGTCCGCTTCCTGAACGACCGCGAAGAGAACCCCCAGGAACTGGTGCTGTTTGAGCGCGCGGCCGAGTTGTACGAGCGTCTGGGGGATGCGTCGGGTGAGGCGGAAGCGCTGTTCTGGGTCGGCTGCTGGCACCAGGTGGTCAAGGGCGACGGCGTCACTGGCAGGCCGTACTTCGAGCGGTCGTACGCGCTGGCGAAATCCGTCGACGACCGGATGACTATGTCCTATGCGATTAGGCATCTCGGCTTCACCGACAAGGATGCAGGCCGCTTCGATCAGGCCCGCGAGCGGTTGATTGAATCGGTGACACTGCGCCGTGAGATCGGCTTCCGGCCCGGGGAAGCAGCTGGCCTGGTGGCACTGGCCTACTTCGCGGCCGAAACCGGCGACCCAGCGGCAGCGTTCCTCCACCTTGACGAGGCGCAATCGGTCGCCGAGAGCTGCGGTGCCAAGGCCGTGTTGGGGTGGATCGAGCAAGCCCGCACGCACATCCGTTCCTAGGCTCTGACTGGGAAGCGCTGGTCACAGCCACTCATTGATGGCTGCGACCAGCACTGTCGCTTCGTAGCGGACGGCGAGTCTGTCGTACCGAGTGGCAACGGCCCGGTGACGCTTGAGCCGGTTGATCCCGCACTCGACCGCGTGCCGCTGCTTGTAGTCGTCCTTGTCGAACTTCGGCGGCCGCCCGCCACGCGATCCGCGCTTGAGCCGGTTGCGGACACGGTCCGCCGGAACCGGGATGGTGGCCTTGATCCCGCGTCTGCGCAGGTAGGAGCGATTGCTGCGCGAGTCGTATGCCTTGTCGGCCCGGACCCGGTCCGGGCGCTTGCGCGGCCTGCCAAGCCCCAGCCTCGGAACTCGGATGGCTTCCAGGACCGCTTCGAACTGCGGGGAGTCGCCCCGCTGCCCGGCCGTGATCACGACGGACAAGGGCTTCTGCCCCTGCTCGACCGCGAGGTGGATCTTGCTGGTCAGTCCGCCGCGCGAGCGTCCGAGGCCGTGGTCGGCCGGCTCGACGAAGATCCCGCCGGGTGGCTCCTTCTGAAGGTCCCCTTTTTCGCCGCCCCGGCAGCGTGCTGGTGGGCCCGGCAGACAGTGGAGTCGACGTTGACATCCCAGGTGATCAGGCCCTTCGCGTCCGCCTCGGCCTGGAGCTGGGTGAGGATTCTCGCCCAGGTGCCATCCCGCTGCCAGCGCCGGAACAGGTCATAGACCCGGTCCCACGGCCCATAACGTTCGGGCACGTCCCGCCAAGGCGCACCAGTCCGCGTCCGCCACCGTATGCCGTCTATCAACTGCCGCCGCGTCCACACCTGCGGCCGACCCGGTTTGAGTCCCGTCGGCAGCAGGGGCTCAAGCCGGGCCCACTGGCCGTTGGTCAGATCCCCACGCCCCACGGGACCTGATCATCGACGAACAAGATCCACTTTCGCAACAGACCCTAGCTTGACTCTGTCGGGGATCTTGGAGTTTCCCGGTGCGGCAGCATGGTCGACGGGGATGATCGGGGAGTTCCGCCGACCGTTGCAGCTGTCGA
>NZ_JBEPBF010000225.1:0-8590 GCF_040298985.1 Streptomyces sp. NPDC001093
GAGTCGGCGCTGACCGGGACGGTGCAGGCGTTCCTGCTCGCGTCCGGGTTCCTGTTCACCGCCCTGTACAGAGGGCTGCTGGAGGGGCCGCAGACGATCCTCTTCGGCACCTTCCTGGGAATCACCTCCTCCCAGGTGACCGTGCTGACGGTGGTCGGTGCGGTGGTGCTCGCGGTGCTGGCGCTGATCGGGCGGCCGCTGCTGTTCGCGTCCGTCGACCCGCAGGTCGCCGACGGGCGCGGGGTGCCGGTCCGCGCCCTGTCGGTGGTCTTCCTCGTCCTGCTCGGCGCCGCCACCGCCGAGGCGAGCCAGATCACCGGAACCCTCCTGGTCTTCGCCCTCATGGTGATCCCGGCCGCCACCGCACAAGTCATCACCCCCCGCCCGGCGCTGAGTCTGGCCCTGGCCGTCCTCCTCGCCTTCGCCGCCACCTGGCTCGGGCTGACCGCCGCCTACTACTGGCCCTACCCTCTGGGCTTCTTCGTGACGACCATCGCCTTCGCCGGATACCTTCTCGCGCTGGGCCGGCGCTCGCTGCACGAGGTACTCGCTCGCACCCGGGCCGGGGCCACGCCCGCTGCCAAGGAGGTGGTCGCATGACCGTCCTGCTCGCCGCGTCCCCTCTGTCCCACCCGTTCTTCCTGCACGCCCTGCTCGCCGGTACCGCCATCGCCGCCGCCTGCGGACTGGTCGGCTACTTCCTGGTGCTGCGGGCCCAGGTCTTCACCGGCGACGCGCTCAGCCACGTCGCCTTCACCGGCGCGATGGCCGCCCTCGCCTTCGGCGCCGACCTTCGCCTCGGGCTGTTCGCCGCCACCATCGCCATGGCGCTGCTCTTCGGCACCCTCGGCCGCCGTGCCCGCCCCGACGACGTGGTCATCGGGAGCGTCTTCTCCTGGATCCTCGGCCTGGGCGCCTTCTTCATCACGCTCTACACGACCTCGCGCAGCACCACCAACGGCACCGCCGGGGTGAGTGTGCTGTTCGGCTCCATCTTCGGCATCTCCGCCGGCAGCGCGGCCGTCGCCGCCCTGGTGGCAGCCGGGGTCGGCCTGCTGGTGGTCCTCATCGCTCGGCCGCTGCTGTTCGCCACGCTCGACGAGGCCGTGGCTGCGGCTCGTGGGGTACCGGTCCGGCTGCTCGGCTACGGCTTCCTCGCCCTGGCAGGCATCAGCGCCGCCGAGGCCACCCAGGCGGTCGGTTCCCTGCTCCTGCTCGGTCTGCTCGCCGCCCCGGCGGGCGCCGCGATCCGGCTCACCGACCGCCCCTACCGTGCGCTCGCCCTCTCCGCAGGGCTGGCGGTGCTGGAGATGTGGGCGGGGCTTTTCGCCTCGTACGCGGTGCCGAAGATACCGCCGAGCTTCGCCATCATGGCCGCCGCCACGGCCGTCTACGCCGCGACCTTCCTGATACGACGCCCGGTCCCCCGTCCTCGTACGCGCACCGCCGTCCCCACCGGCACATGAGCGAAGGCACCCGATGGCACCCGACCGCCAGTGCACCCCCATCCCCTCGCACGACGTCACGCTGATCGGCCGCCTCACCCAGCAACGCACCATCGTGGTCGAGGCGCTCATCCGGGCGGACGGCTTCGTCGGCGCCCAAGCCCTCCACAATCAGCTCGCTGCCGCCGGCTCGCCGGTCGGCCTGTCCACGGTCTACCGCACGCTGGCCGGCTTGGCCGGCGTCGGCCGGGCCGACATGGTGCGCGACACCAGCGGTGAACGCCTCTTCCGCTACCGCCCGGGACCCGAACACCGCCACTACCTCATCTGCACCGAATGCGGCCTGAGCCGACCCGTCGACTCCGGCCCGGTGGAGGAATGGGCCGACACCGTCGCCCAGAGCTCCGGGTTCGCGAACGTCCGGCACACGGTGGAGTTGTCCGGGGTGTGCCCGGACTGCGGCCGACGGCTGGCGGCGGACGAGCGCCGGTGAACTCCGGCGCCACTGCCTGTCCGGAGTGGTCACCGTCAAGGGCAGCAGTCGCATCCCGGAGCACAGCCGCAGGCATCCGCCTCCCGCCGGCCGTCGTCCGGCACGGCGGCCGACGGCCTTGCGCAGCACCCCTGCCCACGCCACGCGTCGCGCCCCTCCTTCACCGCGATCGTGGCGATGACGAGGGCCGCGAGCGGATCCGCCCACGACCAGCCGAACACGGCATTGACGACCAGGCCCACCAGCAGCACCGCCGACAAATAGGTGCACAGCAGTGTCTGCTTGGAGTCGGCCACGGCAGATGCGGAGCCGAGTTCCCGACCGGCGCGACGCTGGGCCGCCGACAGGACCGGCATGATTACGAGCGAGAGGGCAGCCAGCACGATCCCGGGCAGGGAGCGCGTGGCCTCGCCTGAGCCGGTCAGGGCCCGTACGGCATCGACGGTCACGTAGGCGGCGAGCGCGAAGAACGACAGCGCGATGATCCGCAACGCGGTCTTCTCCCGGGTCTCACGCACCGCGTGCTCGCGGGCGGAGAACTGCCAGGCGACGGTGGCGGCCGAGGAGACCTCGATGACGGAGTCGAGGCCGAAGCCGATCAGCGCGGTGGACGAAGCCAGGGTCCCGGCCGTGAGGGCGACGGCCGCCTCGACGGCGTTGTAGGTGATGGTCGCGGCGACCAGCAGCCGTATCCGCCTGGCAAGCGCGCCGCGCCTGGCCGGGTCGGGGCCGAGGGAGATGGATGTCTCTGCGCTCACGGTCAGCAGCACCCCTTGTCGTCGGCGTCGGCACACGTCCGGTCGCCCTCGACGGCGACCACGGCGGTGTGCAAGTCGTCGAGCGCGTGGCCAAGGCGTTCGTCGGCGAGTTCGTAGCGGGTGCGACGGCCGTCGGGGACGGTGACGACCAGGCCGCAGTCACGCAGGCACGCCAGGTGGTTCGACAGCCTGGTGCGGGAGACGTTCAGCGCGTCGGCGAGGTCGGCGGGATAGGCGGGTGCTTCCCGCAGGGCGAGCAGGATGCGGCAGCGGATCGGATCGGCGAGCGCCCGGCCGAACCGGACCAGGACCTCGATGTCGGAGGCAACAGTCAGCACACCGACAACGGTACACAGGTCCCTGAATTCAGAGAAGCATGAACCGTGCCACTTCGTAATGGTGTTCATTTTCATGTAGCCTGTATTCGCCATCCCAACCAGGAGGATTCCCATGGCCGTTCCCAAGCGGAAGATGTCCCGCAGCAACACCCGCCACCGCCGCGCCCAATGGAAGGCGACCACGCCGGCGCTCGTACCGGTCATCGTCGACGGAGTGTCATACCTGGTACCGCAGCGGCTGGTGAAGGCGTACGAGCGCGGCCTGCTGCGCCCCGAGGGCTGAGCCATGATGCCGTCCGGCCCCTCCGGCCGACTGCCCGTCACCGTCGTGTCCGGTTTCCTCGGCGCGGGCAAGACCGCCCTCCTCAACCACGTCCTCGGCAACCGCGAAGGACTGCGCGTCGCGGTCATCGTCAACGACATGAGCGAGGTCAACATCGACGCCGCCCTGGTGCGCGGCGGCGAGGCGGCTCTGTCGCGCACCGAGGAACGCCTGGTCGAGATGACCAACGGCTGTATCTGCTGCACCCTGCGCGACGACCTGCTTCAGGAGGTCGACCGGCTGGCCCGCGAAGGCCGCTTCGACTACCTGCTCATCGAGTCGTCCGGCATCTCCGAACCCATGCCGGTCGCCGCGACCTTCGCCTTCGCCCGCGACGACGGCGCCACTCTCGGCGACCTCGCCCGCCTGGACACCATGGTCACGGTCGTCGACGCCGCGAACTTCCTGCCCGAACTGGCAAGCGGCGACGAACTCGCCGAGCGCGGCCTGGACCAGTACGAGGACGACGAACGCACCGTCAGCGACCTGCTGATGGACCAGATCGAGTTCGCCGACGTCATCGTCCTGAACAAGCTCGACCTCGTGGACAAGGAGTCGGCCGACCGGCTGCGAGCGACACTCACCCGCCTCAACCCCGCCGCACGCCTCGTCCCGGCCGTCCACGGCCGCGTGAAGGTGGGCGACGTGCTGGGCACCCGGCTGTTCGACCTGGAACGCGCCCAACAGGACCCCGGCTGGGTGAGGGAACTCAACGGCGACCACGTACCCGAGACGGAGGAGTACGGCATCTCCTCCACCGTCTTCCGCTCCGAACTGCCCTTCCATCCAGGCAGGTTGTGGACGTTCGTGACCGAGGAGCTCGACAGCGGCGCGTACGGACAGATCCTGCGCTCCAAGGGCTTCTTCACCCTCTCCAGCCGCCCGCACGTGACGGGCCTCTGGTCACAGGCCGGCTCCGTCGCACGCTTCGAGCCGACCGCCGCCCGCGACACCGAGAGCCCCGAGTGCCAGGAACTGGTCTTCATCGGCACACACCTGCACGCGGACGCACTGCACGCGGCACTGGCCGACTGCCTCATGGCCGACGAGGAGAGCCTGCCGCCCACGGACCCGTTCCCCGCCTGGGACACCTACGGCATCGACGGCACCTGCGAGCATGAGCATCCCGAACTCGTGGCGGGCCCCTGAGAACCCCGGGCCGGGCGGCGAACACAGCCACGGCGCCGCCCGGCCCGGTATGGACACCAAGAGCTCCGGATAAATGCGTTGGGCTGACCGGCCCCCGCTGATAGCGTCTGAGCGGCCGTGAGAGAACGCGAGGAGGTGAGACCCATGAAGGCTGTATCCATGGGTGCTCCCCCATGTCGTCACGGTGGGCGATTGACGTAGGTGTCGCCGGGAGCGCCTCGGACAAGGCACTCCTGAGAGGCAACACCTGTGAACTTTGTGCATTCCACTCCGGGCACGGACAACCATCCGGTTGTGGTCACGCGGGTCTCGGACACGCAGTGGCACGCTGTGGAGGACGACCTGACGGTCGGCCGCGGCGTCGCTTCGCGTCGGCCCGACGGGCGGCTCTTCGTCAGCATCGACGCGTGGCACGGCGCGGTCTTCGACCGCATCGCCGACGCGATGCTGGCGGACCTGCCGACACCGCTGTACACCGTCGTCGACGAGGCCGACGACGACTCGAGGTCCGCCTGGGAGCGGGCCGGCTTCGCCACCGCACGCCGCGAGTGGGGCTATCTCGTGCCCACCGACCCGCAGATCACCGGGCTCGGCTCGGTACGGCCCCCGTCCGGCGTGACGATCGTGCCCGCCGGTGAGGCGGAGGAGGGCCCGCTGCGCGCCCTGGACCGCCTCATCCGCGACGAGGTCGAGGCCACCGTCGGATGGCAGACGATGCCGGCCGAGGTGCTGCCCCGCCCGGCGGGGACCACCGTGCTCGACCCGTCGAAGTACGCGGTGGCAAGGCACGTGGACGAGTACGTGGGACTGGTCCGGGTGGGACCGCTGACCCGGCAGCCTCGGATCGGGTTGATCGCCGTCCGGGCCGATCGGCACCGCCGCGGCATCGCCCGGGCGCTGCTGGCCCACGCGCTCGGTTCGCTGCACCGCTCCGGGACCGCTTCGGCATGGGCCGAGGTGGACGAGTCCAACGCGGCGGCCACCGCCCTGTTCGAGACCATCGGTGCCCGGCGCGCGGCCGGCACCCTGGAGCTCGTCCGCCACTGACGCGCCACCACATCGCACCGAGCGACCGTTTTTGCTACTGAATTCGCCGTCACAGAACGGGAGAAGTGAGAGACCATGACAAAGGCAGCAGGGGGCGTAGAAGCCGAAGGCACCGTCATCGAGTGCCTGCGCAATGCCACCTTCAAGGTGGAACTCCAGAACGGGCACACGGTGCTCGCCCACATCAGCGGGAAGATCCGGAAGAACCGCATCAAGATCCTCCCGTACGACCGCGTGCTCGTGGAACTCAGCCCCTACGACCTCACCCGCGGCCGGATCCGTTACCGGTACAGGGCGTAACGGAAGGTGCGGCGCCCATCGCCCTATCGGGAGCCGTGGGGCAGGAGCGCCATCTCGCGTGCGTTCTTGATGGCCTGTGCTATCTGCCGCTGCTGCTGACGGGTCACGTGGGTCACCCGACGGCTGCGGATCTTTCCGCGGTCGGAGATGAACTTCCGCAGCAAGTCGGTGTCCTTGTAGTCGATGTAGGTGATACCGGCGGCGTCCAGCGGGTTGGTGCGCTGACGCTTGGCGGTCTGACGCCGGATGCTGGTGCGTCGGGTCATGGTGAGGTCGGTCCTCTCTTTCAGGTCACAGGGTCGAGCAAGTCGTCGAAGGCGTGCGGGAGTTGCTTCCAGCGGTCCCTGCCCGCCGCGTACTCGTCGTCGGTGAGCAGGCACGAGTCGAGCAGGGCCGACAGGCCGTCGCGGTCCAGGCCGGGCGAGGTGAAGGTGAGGTACTGGCAGCGGTCGCCGTGTTCCGGGTGCCAGTCCACCAAGGCGGCGAGGCGGCGCTCGGCGGGCACCATCTCCCAGGCGGCGTCGGGCAGAGCTGCCAGCCAGGGCCCGGCCGACTCCACGCACAGCGCGCCGCCGGCGGCGTCCCAGGACAGCAGTGTGTCGGGGCGGTCCGCCAGCCAGAACCGCCCCCGGCTGCGCGCGGCGGCGCAGGTGAGGTCCTCAAGCGCCGCGTACAGGCGCTGCGGGTGGAAGGGCCGTTCGCGCCGCCAGACGAAGGTGCTCACGCCGTGCTCGTCGCACTCCTGCGGCAGCAGCGCGCACGCAGGATGCACACGGGCGGCGGCCGCTGCCACGTCGAAGCCCGCCAACAGCGCTGCCCCCAGGGCACCGTCGCTCTCCACCCGTACGCTTCGTGCGCCTGGTGTGAGCTGGGCGAGCAGCGCGTGGTCGGTGTCGTCGGCGACCTCGTCGCAAGGATCGCCGTCGCCGAGGGCGATCACCGTGGGGTACTCCAGCTGCCGGGCGAAGGTGTCGGCGACCGTGCGCTGGTCGGTCGGCGCGGCGGCGAGGCCGACGTCGGCCAGGTCGTCGCCGTTGGACAGGTACGGCAGCACGAGTGCCGGATCGACCGCGGTGGCGACCCCGGTCAGGGCCAGCGGTGCACCGGCGGCGGCGATGACTCCGGCCATGGCCTGGGGCTCGACGGAGTCCCACAGTTCCACGACGGCCAGCCGGTACGTTCCCCCCGCTGCGAGCCGCAGCAGTTCGGGAACGAGATCCTCGCGAAGTGCGCAGCACGCGCAGTCATTCACCAGGGGTGCATCGCCACTGCCCAGCAGGCCGTCGGCGTCGCGTACCGTCCGGTGCACCGCCCTGTCGGCGGCGGATGTCAGGTCGTGGTGCAGCGCGACCGAGCCGGGGACCGTACTCAGGATCTGCTCCACGGCAGCCCGGCGGGCGTCCGCGTGCAACCCGCCGACGATCGCCACCGGCAGCCGCGCCTCGTCCCCGTTCACCGCTCGCTCCGTCCGCGTCCGTACCGCCGCTCGAAGCGCTCGACCCGCCCCGCGGTGTCCAGGACCCGCTGGGTGCCGGTGTAGAAGGGATGGCTCGCCGAGGAGATCTCGACGTCGATGACCGGGTAGGTGTTGCCGTCCTCCCATTCGACGGTCTTGTCGCTCGTGGCCGTGGACCGGGTGAGGAAGGCGTAGTCGGCGGCCCGGTCACGGAAGACGACTGGGCGGTACTCGGGGTGGATTCCGGGCTTCACGGCTCTCAGCGCTCCTCACGGAAGTCGACGTGGCGGCCGGCGCGCGGGTCGTACTTGCGCAGGGTGAGCCGGTCGGGGTTGTTACGGCGGTTCTTGCGCGTCACGTAGGTGTAGCCGGTGCCGGCGGTGGACCTCAGCTTGATGATCGGGCGCAGTTCGTTACGGGCCATGGACAGCACCATACATGGGATTGGTTTTCATTTTCATCTGGAGCTAGTGTGTTGCTGCATCCACCCCAAGGAGGAACAGCCATGTCCGCCCACTGCCAACTCACCGGCCGACAGCCCGGCTTCGGCCATCACATCTCCCGCTCGCACCGGCGGAGCAAGCGCCGCTTCGACCCGAACATCCAGCACAAGCGCTACTGGCTGCCGAGCGAGGCCCGCCACGTCCGGCTCACGCTCTCGGCCAAGGGCATCAAGACGGTCGACACGATCGGCATCGAGGCCGCGGTGGCCCGCATCCGCGCCCGTGGAGGGAAGGTCTGATGGCGAAGAAGAGCAAGATCGCGAAGAACGATCAGCGGCGCCTCGTCGTGGCCCGATACGCCGCGCGCCGCGCCGCACTGAAGGCGATCATCGCGTTCCCCGGGAGCTCCGACGAGCACCGCGCCGCCGCCCAGCGGGAGCTGCGCCGACAGCCCCGTGACGCCAGCGCCACCCGCCTGCGCAATCGCGACTCCGTGGACGGCCGCCCCCGCGGCTACCTGCGCGCCTTCGGCCTGTCCCGCATCCGCGTACGCGAGATGGCCCACGCGGGCGAGCTCCCTGGCGTGACCAACAGCAGTTGGTGACCCGGCACGCCAGGGGCTCACAACGGGCGCGCCATCGACGCAGCCCGAATCTGTGCCCGGTTTCGAACGCGCCTTCCGCCACTCTGAACGGGGGGCGGCGGCACCGGCTCGTGGCGTGCTGCGACGGCCGGGTGGGTACAGCGTGTCCCGCACGCGGACGGCTTCCGCGTGCGGGACCCGGGGCCGTGCCGGAAGGTCAGCCGGTCGTCAGGGCGGTGTCGTCCACGACGAAGCT
>NZ_JBEPBF010000226.1:0-8533 GCF_040298985.1 Streptomyces sp. NPDC001093
CGGCCTTCGCCGCGGGGGCTGCGGGAGCCGGGGCCGGAGCGGCGACGGGCTTCGGGACCGCGGGGGCCGCGGGAGCCGGCGCGGGCTGGGCCTTCGGGGCCGTGGTGGTGGTCTCTGCGGCCCCCGCGGCCGCAGTACCCGCCGCAGCCGGGGTGGCAGGAGCACCCGGCTTGTAATCGGCGAAGAAGTCCCACCAGGCGCGGTCTACCGAATTCGGGTCCTGGAGGTACTGCTGATAGATCTCGTCGACGAGCCACTCGTTCGGACCGAACGCGGCAGCGGGGTTCTTCCCGGCTTGGTCGTCGGTGGAGACGCTCGGGTTACTGGGGGACTGTGGCGACACGGCGGCAACCGCCCTCTTCCGCTTCACAAGGTGATGGACAGCGGAAATAAAGGCTACGCCTCCACGGCCGGGAAGGTCAGGTCGAGCAAGGTCATCGTCGCGTAAGTCACATCGGAAATCTTGTTTCAGGGCTTGATATGGCGGGAAACAAGCGTGGTTCCGTAGGTGAGAGGGTGCGTCGGCCCCGGCCCGGCGCTTCTTCGTTCGACCGATCGCGCGGGCCTGCTCCTGATCACACGTGTCCAGCTGCGCTGCAGTGGCGCGGACGCTCGTGGATCTTGTGCCTCCGGTTCGAACCCTACGTCAACGTGGGACGGAGGACGGTCCCGGAAGGGTGACGATGATCCGGCAGCCCCGCTCGGATTCGGCCACACCGATCCGGCCGCCGTGCAGATCCACCGCCCAGCGGGCGATCGCCAGACCGAGCCCCGTGCCGCCGTCGCTGCCCGGCCCGTGCGGCCGGGTCACCGCGCCCCGGTTGAACCGCTCGAACACCCGGTGCCACTCCGACCGGGGGATGCCGGGGCCCTCGTCCAGGACCTCCAGCTCCAGCGACTCCGGCTGCGGCCCGCGCCGCGCCTTCACCGTCACCCGGCCGTGCGGCGGGCTGTGCTTGACCGCGTTGTCGATCAGGTTGGCGACGACCTGGTGGATGCGCTCGGGATCCGCGTGCGCGGTCAGCTCCGGCGGGGAGACGTCCAGGTGCAGATGGACGTCGGTACGCGTGTGGCTGCCGGAGCCGGAGGCGATGCCCGCGCGCGCCGAGGCCACCATGTTGGCCTCCTTCAGCACGCCCGAGAGGTACGGCCACACCTCGAAGCGCCGCATCTTCAGCGGTACGACGCCGTTGTCCAGCCGGGACAGGTCCAGCAGGGTCTCCACGAGCCGGCCCAGCCGCTCGGTCTGCTTCAGGGCCGTCCGCATGGTCTCCGGGTCGGCCTCGGTGACCCCGTCGACGATGTTCTCCAGCACCGCGCGCAGGCCCGCGATCGGGGTGCGCAGCTCGTGGGAGACGTTGGCGACCAGCTCCTTGCGCTGGCGGTCCTGGGCCTCCAGCTCGTCCGCCATGACGTTGATCGTCTGGGCCAGGTCGCCCAGCTCGTCCCGGCGGCCGTCGCTCACCCGGCGGGTGTAGTCGCCCTCGGAGATCGACCGCGCCACCGCGTTCATCTCGTCCAGCGGCATGGTGAGCGAGTGCGCCACGAACTGCGTGATCAGCAGGGTGGCGATCATGGAGAAGACCGTGATGAAGCGCAGCTCGGTCTTGGTGTGCACCGCGATCATCGACAGACCGGTGGTGATCAGCACCGAGATGACGACGAGCGCGCCCAGCTTGGTCTTGATCGAGAACGGGCGCACGCCGCCCCAGGGATCCTCCCCGGGGCTTCTCCGCGCGGCCTGACGCCCGTCGACGCTCATGGCGTGGGCGTCTCCAGCGCGTACCCGACGCCGTGCACCGTACGGATCCGCTCGGCGCCGATCTTCCGGCGCAGCGCCTTGATGTGGCTGTCGACCGTACGGGTGCCGGAGGCGTCCGCCCAGTCCCACACCTCGGCCAGCAGCTGCTCCCGGGAGAGCACCGCGCGCGGGGTGTTCGCCAGGCACACCAGCAGGTCGAACTCGGTGGGCGTGAGATGGACGTCCTCGGACTTCACCCGCACCCGGCGCTGTGCGTGGTCGATCTCCAGCTCGCCGAGCCGCAGGATGCCGGAGCGCGGGGTGGCCGCGGCCAGCGCCGCCCGCTCCACCCGGCGCAGCAGCACGTGCACGCGTGCGGCCAGCTCCCGCATCGAGAACGGCTTGGTCATGTAGTCGTCCGCGCCGACGCCGAGACCGACCAGCATGTCCGTCTCGTCGTCGCGCGCGGTCAGCATCAGCACCGGCACCGGGCGCTGCGCCTGCACCCGCCGGCAGACCTCCAGGCCGTCGAAGCCCGGCAGCATGATGTCGAGGATCAGCAGGTCGGGCTGCCAGGCCTCGGCCGTGTCGACGGCGGCCGGGCCGTCCGTCGCGGTCTGTACGAGAAATCCCTCGGCACGCAGCCGGGCCGCGATGGCGTCGACGATCGTGGGGTCGTCCTCGACGACCAGCACCCGGCGCTGTGCGCCCGGGGTGGTCGTCGCCGCGCCGCTCTGGGAGGTGTGTGTCTGCTCCATCGCCCGCCCCTGCTTGTTGCTTTCCGGAACCAGTGGGGTGATCCCATGTCTGCGATTGACGCTTGAATGATCCGCGTCAGGGCAGCACATTACGGGGATCCACCGTGCTGTCGCTATCCAGGGCGGACGCCGAGGTGCACGGCGTCCGGAACGCCCCGGGCAACGGGCACCTCTTCGGTACGCACCTGCTGGAACCCGGCATTCCGCAAGGTACCTTCAAATTCCGGAGACGGTTCGGCGGACCACACCGCGAGCACCCCGCCGCAAGTCAACACCCTTGCGCAGGCGGCGAGTCCGGCGGGTGAGTAGAGGGTGTGGTTGCCGTCCGTGACCGTCCAGCCGGGACCGTTGTCGATGTCCAGGCAGAGCGCGTCGAACGTGTCGGATGTCTCATTGACGAACGCCACGAGGTCATCCTGCACGACCTCGGTGCGCGGGTCGGCGAGCGCCGTGGCGGAGACCGCCGCCAGCGGCCCGTCCCGGTGCCAGTCGATGACGGCGGGTTCCCGCTCCACGACGGTGATCCGCCCCCACCCGGGGCTCGTCGCGGCATGTGCGAGTGAGAACCCCACGCCCAGCCCGCCGATCAGCACGTTCGGCTCCGGCCGCCCGTCCAGCGCCCGGTACGCGGCGTCGACCAGCAGCCGCTCCGAGCGGCCGTCGGAGGTGTCCATCAGGAAGCAGCCGTTGGCGATGATCTGCAACAGTGCTCCGTGCCGGCGCAGCACCACCTCGCCGTACGGGCCGTCGCGCCGGTCGAGGATCACGGGGGAGTCGTACACGGCAGTCATGCACCCATCCTCCTTGAACACACCTTGACCTTCACGGGAATTAGAAATGTCGCACTGATGTGCACCCTTTCGGTGCGGGGCGAGGACGCGGCCGGAACGTAGGAGGTTGCTGTGAATCGGCTCTCGCGTGGCGTCGGTCATAGACAGCGGCCCCCGGAAGCCGAAGGGTTGGGGCAGAACGGAAGGAGTGCCACAGCGTGGAACGGACCGCGACGGGCCCTGCGGCGGCCGCGTCCCCGCCCCTGACGGGCGCGCCCTTTCCGGACGGCCTCGGCGCCGTCCCGGTGCCCGCGATCGCGGACCTGCTGGACGGCGTGCCACGCCAGCGGCACGCCACGCCCCTCGCTCCCGCTCCCGGACCCGCCCCCGTCGAAGGGCGTCCGGCCGCACCGCTCCCGCTCTCGCTCTCGGTTCCGCGGCTGTGGCGGCTGCTGCCCACCCCCGCGGGCACCCCGTTCACCTTCGCCTACATGGCCGTCCTGGCCGTCACCTCCGTGTTCGCGACCCTGGCCGACCCCGCCCTGGTGCAGGCCCTCTACCAGGACTCCAGCACGGACGTGGCCCACCTGGTGCGCACACCCGCGGTGGTGCTGCTGGCGAGCGCGCTGTGGATCGCGGGCGGTGTCCTCTCGCCGTACGCGGTGGCGTTCGTGCTGGTGCTCACCGCGCTGGAGCGGCGGATAGGGGGCGCGCGTGCGGCCTGCGTCTTCCTCGCCGGGCACGTCCTGGCCACGCTCGCCACCGAGATCCCCGTGGGCCTCGCCGTCCTGGTCGGCCACCTTCCGCCCACCTCACTGCACCGCCTCGACTACGGCATCAGTTTCGGCGTGGCAGGCAGCATCGGCGCCCTGTCGGGCCTCCTGCGTCCCTGGCTCCGCTGGCCCCTTCTCGCCCTGACGGCCGCCGAACTCGTGAGCGACCTGATCGCCTTCGTGGACCCGATGACGAACTGGGGCCACCTGATCGCGCTGACGATAGGTGTGGCGAGCTGGCCTTTTGTACGCCGGTGGGTTGACGCGCCCCGATAGGGGCGCGGGACTGTACCGATGTGCGGCTCCGCCGCGCGGGCGCGCGAAAGCGCCGCGCACCCGCACCCTCACCCGCGAACGCACCTTCCACGGCACCCCCTTGGGCGAACGTGATCGCTGAGAGCGAACAGACAAGGGGAACACCAGCCCTCCCCTCAACGGTTGAGTCGGCATAGCTCAACTTGACTGCCGAAGGGGAGATCATGGCTACTGAGTCACCGGCGTTCACGCTCGTCCTGCCCGTGCTGCCGCTCGACGACGAGGTCGTGCTGCCCGGCATGGTGGTTCCGCTGGACCTGAGCGACGCCGAGGTACGGGCCGCGGTGGAGGCCGCGCAGGCCGCCGCCCGGTCGGAACCGGGCAAGCCCAGGGTGCTGCTGGTGCCCCGCATCGACGGCACGTACGCGAAGACCGGTGTGCTGGGCACGGTCGAGCAGGTCGGCCGGCTGGCCGACGGTGACCCGGGGGCTCTGATCCGCGGCCGGAGCCGGGTGCGCATCGGCGCCGGCACCACCGGTCCCGGCGCGGCCCTGTGGGTCGAGGGCGCCCGCATCGACGAGAGCGTGCCGGACCCGCTGCCGGGCCAGGTCGCCGACCTCGTCAAGGAGTACAAGGCGCTCGCCACCGCCTGGCTGAAGAAGCGCGGCGCCTGGCAGGTCGTGGACCGCGTCCAGGCCATCGACGACGTCGCCGCGCTCGCCGACAACTCCGGATACTCGCCGTTCCTGACCATCGAACAGAAGGTCGAACTGCTGGAGACCGCCGACCCGGTGGCCCGGCTCAAGCTCGCCGCACAGCAGCTCCGCGACCACCTCGCCGAGCAGGAGGTGGCCGAGACCATCGCCAAGGACGTCCAGGAGGGCGTCGACAAGCAGCAGCGCGAGTTCCTGCTGCGCCGCCAGCTGGAGGCCGTCCGCAAGGAACTGCGCGAGCTGAACGGCGAGCAGGACGGCGAGGAGTCCGACGACTACCGCGCCCGCGTCGAGGCCGCCGACCTGCCGGAGAAGGTCCGCGAGGCCGCGCTCAAGGAGGTCGACAAGCTGGAGCGGTCCAGCGACCAGTCCCCGGAGGGCTCCTGGATCCGCACCTGGCTGGACACCGTCCTGGAGATGCCCTGGAACGAGCGGACCGAGGACGCCTACGACATCCAGGGCGCCAAGGCGGTCCTGGACGCCGAGCACGCGGGTCTTCAGGACGTGAAGGAGCGCATCACCGAGTACCTCGCGGTGCGCAAGCGGCGCAGTGAGCGCGGGCTCGGCGTCATCGGCGGCCGGCGTGGCGGTGCCGTACTGGCCCTGGTGGGTCCGCCCGGCGTCGGCAAGACCAGCCTCGGTGAGTCGGTCGCGCACGCCATGGGCCGCAGGTTCGTCCGCGTCGCCCTCGGCGGCGTCCGCGACGAGGCCGAGATCCGCGGCCACCGCCGTACCTACGTCGGCGCGCTGCCCGGCCGGATCGTGCGGGCCGTCAAGGAGGCCGGGTCGATGAACCCGGTGGTCCTGCTGGACGAGATCGACAAGGTGGGCTCCGACTTCCGCGGCGACCCGGCCGCGGCCCTGCTCGAGGTCCTGGACCCGGCGCAGAACCACACCTTCCGGGACCACTACCTGGAGGTCGAACTCGACCTGTCGGACGTGGTGTTCCTGGCCACCGCCAACGTCCTGGAGGCCATCCCGGAGGCGCTCGCCGACCGTATGGAGATCGTCCGCCTGGACGGCTACACCGAGGACGAGAAGGTCGTCATCGCCCGCGACCACCTGCTCCCGCGCCAACTGGAGCGGGCGGGACTCGGCAGGGAAGAGGTCGTTCTGGAGGAGAGCGCCCTGCGCAAGCTGGCCGGCGAGTACACGCGCGAGGCGGGTGTCCGCACCCTGGAGCGCTCGATCGCACGCCTGCTGCGCAAGGTCGCGGCCCAGCACGAACTCGGCGAGCGGGAGCTGCCGTTCACCGTGAGGGACGCCGACCTGCGCGATCTGATCGGGCGCCCGCACCACGTGCCGGAGTCCGCCCAGGACCCGGCCGAGCGCCGTACGTCGGTCCCCGGTGTGGCGACCGGTCTCGCGGTCACCGGCGCGGGCGGCGACGTGCTCTACGTGGAAGCCTCCCTGGCCGACCCGGAGACGGGCGCCGCGGGCCTGACCCTGACCGGTCAGCTCGGTGACGTGATGAAGGAGTCGGCGCAGATCGCGCTGAGCTTCCTGCGCAGCCACGGAGCCGAACTGGAGCTGCCCGTGGGCGACTTGAAGGACCGGGGTGTGCACATCCACTTCCCGGCGGGCGCGGTCCCGAAGGACGGCCCGAGCGCCGGCATCACGATGACGACGGCCCTGGCGTCCCTGCTCTCCGGCCGCCTGGTCCGCACGGACGTCGCCATGACCGGCGAGGTCTCGCTGACCGGCCGGGTGCTGCCCATCGGCGGCGTGAAGCAGAAGCTGCTCGCCGCCCACCGCGCCGGGGTGACCACCGTGATCATCCCCAAGCGCAACGAACCCGACCTGGACGACGTCCCGGCCGAGGTGCTGGACAAGCTCGACGTCCACACCGTGACCGACGTCCGCCAGGTCCTGGAACTGGCACTCGCGCCCGCGACGAACGGCGCGACGCCGGAGGTTCCCCTGGCGGCGTGACGGACGCCACGGGATGAGTGAAGGCCCGGGTCCCCTGAGGGAGACCCGGGCCTTCGCCCTGTGCGCGTACAGCAATCCGCGCACCGCGCCCATATCGGCACAGGTCGATAGAATTCAGGCGTGAGTTGGCCCCCCAAGACCCCCTCCGGTCTGATCGGGGCCGAGATCGCGGGCTACCAGGTGGAGCGCGAGCTCGGTCGTGGGGGCATGGCCGTCGTCTACCGCGCCAGGGACCTGCGCCTCGGCCGGACGGTCGCCCTCAAGCTGCTCGCCCCCGAGTACACCAGGAACGACGCCTTCCGCCGCCGTTTCGCCCAGGAGTCCCGGGTGGCCGCCGCCATCGACCATCCCAACATCGTCCCCGTCTTCGAGGCCGGCGAGTTCGACGGGCTCCTCTACATCGCCATGTGCTACGTCTCCGGGCAGGACCTGCGCGCCCTGATCGACCAGGAGGGCCGGCTGCCGGTGCCGGTCGCGCTGCGCATGACGGCCCAGCTGGCGTCCGCCCTGGACGCGGCCCACGCGCGCGAGCTGGTGCACCGGGACGTCAAAC
Source organism: Streptomyces sp. NPDC001093 (assembly GCF_040298985.1). Taxonomy (NCBI): domain Bacteria; kingdom Bacillati; phylum Actinomycetota; class Actinomycetes; order Kitasatosporales; family Streptomycetaceae; genus Streptomyces; species Streptomyces sp. NPDC001093. The sequence goes on from NZ_JBEPBF010000226.1 coordinate 7,496, forward strand.
CCGGCAACGTCCTGGTCGCCAAGGTCGTCGACAGCGATCACCCCGAGCACGTGTATCTCACCGACTTCGGACTGGCGAAGAAGTCGCTGTCGCTCACCGGGTTCACCACCGCGGGCGAGTTCGTCGGCACCCTCGACTATGTGGCGCCCGAGCGGATCGCCGGGCGCCCGGTGGACGGCCGGGCCGACCTGTACAGCCTGGCCTGCGTGGTCCACGAGATGCTCGCGGGCGCCCCGCCCTTCCAGCGGGAGGACCAGCTGGAACTGCTGTGGGCCCACCAGTACGACCCGCCGCCCCCGCTCAGCAAGGAGCGGCCGGACATCCCCGCCGCCGTCGACGACGTACTGATCAAGGCCCTGGCGAAGGCCCCCGGCGACCGTCACGGCACCTGTCTGGAGTTCGTCGCGGCCCTGCGGGACGCCGTCGCCGACCGCGTTCCCCGCCGCCGTACGCCGACCGTGGTGGACCGTGTTCCGCCACCGGATCCCCCTGCCTGGGCCCGGCCGCTCCTCGGCTGACCCGCGCAATTTGAGCGGCTTTTACCCGACGCCTGTGAGTGCGTCAAGTCCCGAGTCCTCGGAACGTGACCCCGATTTCCCGTTCGGGCTTACTTGAAGCACGGCCTCACCGGAAAGGAAATGAGGCGGTCCGGGGGACGGAAATCCTCCGGAAATCCCCGGTAATCCTCTCGGGAAATCCTCACAGCAATGGGAGAAAGCTCATGACTCGTAATGTTCACACCCACGACGACGCCCGTGCGAAGCGCCGAGGTCTCCGTTTCGCGACCCTCGCCGCCTCCGCCGCACTGGTCACCGGAGGTGTCCTCCTCCCCGTCTCCGGCGCGATGGCGGCCCCGATGCCCACGTCGACCGTGGCCTTCGTCCATGGCGGCGGTGCCGGTGGCGCCGGTGGTGACGGCGGTGGCGGCCTGGTCGGCGGCGGCGGTGGCGCCGGTGGATCCGGTGGCGGCAGCGTCCTCGGCACCGGCGGTGCCGGCGGCAAGGGCGGTAACGGCGGCGACGGCGTCCTGGCCGGCGG
>NZ_JBEPBF010000227.1:0-8270 GCF_040298985.1 Streptomyces sp. NPDC001093
CGGCGTCCGCCGGAGCGCCGGGAGCCACCGCGGGTGCGGCCGGGACCGGGGCGGCGGCCGGGACGCGAGTCGAGGTAGCGGCGGGCGCCCCAGCCGAGCACGGCCTCGGCGAGCAGTACGCCCAATGCGGCGTCGGCGTGGCCCAGTTGCTCGGCGGCGTGCCGGCAGTACGAGCAGCCGGACAGATGCTCCTGGACGTCGGGCAGCAGGGCACCGGCGCCGCCGCGGCGGATCGGAGCGTCGAGCAGGCGGTTGTAGTAGCGGCATTCCGTGCCGGGCGCGAGTTCCCTGTGGGCGCGTACCAGGCCCTCGCGGAATTTCTCGCGCGCCTGTTCCAGCGCGACCGCCGCGCTCTCGATGTCCATGCCGAGCAGTCCGGCGGGAACGGTTATCGGCTCGGCCTCGACCTCCATGTGCCACAGCAGTGCCTGCTCCAGCCGGGGAAGGGCGTGGAACGAGCGGTCGGAGAGGGCGCGGTTCTCCGGTATCAGGGTCTTCGCGGCGCGCATACCGCGGCCCCCGGCGGGTTTCCCGAGTCCGGGCAGTACGGCGGTGATCCGGTCGGTGCCGGACCAGTTGACGACCGTGTCCCGGACCGCCACGAGCAGCCGGGGACGCAGCGCCTCAGCGGGTTCGCCGAGCGCGAGCCGGCCGAGGACCTGGTGGAAGGCGGTGGCGGTGACCATGTGGGCGAGTGGCCCGGAAAGGGCCAGGCAGACGACCGCGTAGTCCTGCGCGGGCTGCCAGTGCCGGGCCATCAGCAGGGCGGCGGACCGGGAGGCCTCCGCGTCGGAGCCGGCCCGCAGCGGACCGGCGAGTGACTCGTCGGACTCCCCGGGGTCACCGCCCGGCGGCGGATAGGGAGGACGAGGGGGGTGGGGGGTTGGCACTGAGCGGATTCCTTTGGTGCGACGTGCGTTGATGCGTACCTCTGCGACGCGCAGGAAGGAATGGCCGGCGTTCGGCCGGTGAAGTTCCGCTACTGCCGGAAGAACTTCGGTTTTTACCCCCCACACGGTCGTTTCAACCCTTGCACAACTTCCACACGAGCAACAAGGCGCCCGCGTGACATCGGCGGTGTTGAAAGAAAGTCAGAAACCGCCCCTGCCGGGCACCCTGCGAGGGCTTTCGGTATTTCATGCGCCCCGTGTGAAGGACGCACACACACCGGCGGTCCCGCGCACGCTTCCCGGGTGTGCGGCCCGGTAGTGGACTGGGGCCGGCCTCCTCGGAAAAGGCCCCGCGCGGGGTGGGGGTCCCCCGGCTCGAGCGGAGCCGAGGGCCGGAAGAGGCTCTCCCGTGCGAAACCGGCCGCCGGCCCCGTTCCTCCCGTCCTCGGCCGGCGGCCCCGCCCACCCTGCCCCGGCCGGCGGCCCCGGCGGCTTCCCCCGCCGGCCGGGGCGGGACGGGCCCCCGGGCCCGCGAGGGGCCGCTCAGATCTGCCAGGACCGCAACCGGTCGGCCGCGCCGTACACGTCGGTCTTGCCGGAGATCAGATCGCGGGCGAGGTCGACGAGGGCGCCGTACGGCGGGTCGATGCCGACGCCGCTGACGAACATGTAGGCCACGGCCGTCGCGCAGGCGAAACGGGCGTTGGCCGCGGGCAGCGGCTTGAGCAGGGCGAGGGTGTGCAGCAGCGCGGCGGCCCGCCAGGCGGGGTCGGAGTCCACGCCGAGCCTGGGCGGATCCACGCGGTGCCGGGCGACGGCGGCGACCAGGGCGGAGAAGTCGTCGACCGCGGGCTGGTCGGGCAGGACCTCCTCGTGGCGCTGGAGCAGCCAGGGGACGTCGATGTGGATGACGGAGGGCATGCGTCAGGCTGCCTCGTCCTTCGCGGGGGGCTCGTCGTCGGGGAAGGCCGCGGCGAACTCGTCGGCGTGCGCGGCGAAGAACTGGCGGAAGGCCTCGGCGCCCTCCTGCAGGGCGCGGTGCCGGGCGATGTCGGCGGCGGCGGCCTCGCGGACGAGGGCCTTCATCGACGTACCGCGCTCCTTGGCGATCTGCCGCAGGTCCTCGAGTTCCCGTTCGCTGAACTCCACATTGAGAGCTGGCATGCCCCTTACGGTACCGCGCGGGTACTTACCCGTAAATATCACCAGGTCAGACGCCCTTCCCACCGGTACCCGCGGGGTCCGAAGGCCATGTCCGATTCCCGCCGGTCACGCGGCGCGCGACGCAGCAGACTCGGCAGCACGGAAGAAGCCGGCAGCACAACCGAAGGAGTCCTGCCATGAGTACACACACTGTCCACACCGTCCACCCGAGCCCGCTGGGCGACCTGCTGCTGACCGGCACGGTCTCGCCGGCCGGCCTGACGCTCGGCTCGCTCGGCATGCCGGGGCAGCGCGGCGCGCCCGCCGTCCGCGCCGAGGATCGCGACGACGGGCCGTTCGCCGAGGCGCACCGGCAGCTGGACGCCTACTTCGCGGGCCGCCGGATCCGCTTCGAACTGCCGCTCGCCGTCACCGGCACCCCCTTCCAGCGGACCGTGTGGCAGGCCCTCGAGGACATCCCCTACGGCACGACGACCACGTACGGCGAGCTGGCCGCCCGGCTGGGTGTGCCGCGCGCCGAGCTGCGCGCGGTGGGCCGGGCGCTCGGCGGCAACCCCCTGCTGCTGGTCCGCCCCTGCCACCGGGTGATCGGGGCGGACGGCTCGATGCGCGGGTACGCGGGCGGTGTCGAGCGCAAGCTGTGGCTGCTCACGCACGAGGGCGCGCTGCAGCCGGCTCTGCTGTGAGGGAGGACGTGATGACGTTGACCCCGGCCGAGGGACGCCGCCGGGTGGCCCGCACGGACTGGGCCGCGCTGTCGGCCGAGTTGGACGAGCACGGCAGCTCACCCACGGGTCCGTTGCTCTCCCCCGCCGAGTGCGCCGGCCTGGCCGCGCTCTACGACAAGCCGGAACTGTTCCGCACGACGGTCGATCTGGCCCGGCACCGGTTCGGCTCCGGCGAGTACCGCTACTTCACCCACGACCTGCCCGCCCCGGTGGCCGCGCTGCGCGCCGCGCTCTGGTCCCGGCTGCTGCCGGTCGCCCGGGACTGGGCAGTCCGCCTGGACCGCCCGGCGCCCTGGCCCGACTCCCTCGACGAGTGGCTGGAGCGCTGTCACGCCACCGGCCAGGACCGCTCGGCGCAGATCCTGCTCTGCTACGGTCCGGGCGACTGGAACGCCCTGCACCGCGACGTGTTCGGCGAGCTGGTCTTCCCGCTCCAGGTGGTGGTCGCGCTGGACGCGTACGGCACCGACTACACCGGCGGCGAGTTCCTGATGGTCGAACAGCGCCCACGCGCCCAGTCCCGGGGCACGGCGAGCATCCTGCGCCAGGGCCACGGCCTGGTCTTCACCACCCGGGACCGCCCCGTCCGCACCCGCCGAGGCTGGTCGGCCGGGGCGATGCGGCACGGGGTGAGCACCGTACGGTGGGGCCGACGGAGGACGCTGGGGCTGGTGTTCCACGACGCGGCGTGAGGGCACCGCGCTTCCGGCAGCCGAGTCGGTCACTCCGGATGAGCCACGGCGTCCTTCTGCAGCTGCACCGCCGCTATCAGGCTGAGCTGCGGCTCCGCCTGGCGCAGCGTCTTCAGCGCCGCCATCGAGGCCATGTCCCCGGTGAAGCCGACGGCGGCCAGCCGGGAGCGGACCCAACGGGCCCGCAGCTCTCCCTCGGTGGCGGCGGCGGTGGGCTCGACGAGTGCGGCGGCGCGCTCCAGGCCCGGGAGCTCCTCGGGCGACGCCTCGGCCAGCGCCTGCCGCAAGGCCGCCGCGATCATGTCCGCGTCCCGGATGACGAGCACGACGTTGTGTTTCCTGTTCAGTCCCGCGAGAGGTGCCATGGGATCACCGTGGGCGTCACCCTGCGTGCACGGCAAGACAATTGAGGATTCTCAGAGGAACACCAGCCTTTCCAGGCGCAGTCGGGAGCCCCGTGCGGGCGTTCGCGGGCAGCGGCGCGGCGGCCGCCTCGGCGCAGGCGTTGGACCAGCCGGTGCCCGGGTCGCCGTCGGGCATCGCGGCGGGCAGGGTGTCCGGACGGCCGGAGTAACCGGCGTCCGTGCAGGGGTAGTTCGGGGGCGACCGGGGGGCAGGCTGGAAGTCGGCTGGTCGTGCGGTGTCGGGCGCCGGGGTGGCGGGCACGCTCACCGCGCCGGTGCGCAGGCCGTCCGCCCGTGCGGTGACCGTCAGCGGGCGCCCGGGAGCAAGCCGGTGCCGCTGGTGGTGCCGTGGCCGGCGCCGGGGTCCGACTCGATGCTCCCGTCGTGCGGGACGGCGATCTCGCGCCAGGAGCACCGGCCGTCCCGCAGGGACGTTCAGCAGCGCTCCGGCCGCGGGTGTCACAACTGATCGTGAACAAACAGACTTTCCCCGTGGACCGTGTTCGACCGACCGGCGGGGTGGAGGGCGGTGGCGGGTCATGGCAGTCCCCGAAGCACTACGCTGGAACGCGAGAGGTGCCACCTCTTCACTCTGAGTGTGCGCTTGGGAGCGGCGACGATGAGCCGGGGCTATCCGTTCGACGATGCGGCGACGGCCCGAGCCGTCATCGACGACGACGGAACGCTGGTCGAGTGGAACGAGGGCGCCAGGCGCCTGCTCGGCCACCCGGCGGAGTCCGTGCTGGGCCGCCCCGCCGCCCTGCTGCTGGCCGGGAAGGACGCCCCCGCCCCGCCCCCGGGACCCCGGTGGGAGGGAACGGTCGGACTGCGCCACCGGGACGGCCGTACCGTCGCGGTCTGGCTGCTCGCCCACCGCAGGCCGGCGCGCGACGGACACGGCGGCAGCTGGCTCGTGGTCACCCCGCTGACCGGCACGGAACCGCCCGCCGAGGACGACCCGCTCGCCGCGGCGGGCCTGACCCAGTCGCCGTGCGCCGTCGCCGTGTACGACGCCGAACTGCGGCTGCGCCGGATGAACGACGCGATGGCCGACGTCGTCGGTCTGCGGGAGGAGCACGTGCGCGGGCTGCGGCTCGCGGAGATCGGCGGCAAGCCGCAGAGCGAGGAGCTGGAACAGGGCATGCTCCAGGTGCTGACCACCGGCAGCCCGCTGGACGTGCAGACCTGTATGCGCACCGGCGGCGAGGACCGCGCCCATGCCTGGCTCGCCCGGATGGCCCCGGTCAGGGACGCTCAGGGCCGGGTGCGCGGGGTGTGTCTGGCCAAGCACGACGTCACCGACAACTACCGGGCCCGCCAGCGGCTGCAGCTGGTGAACGAGGCGAGCGTGCGCGTCGGCAGCACGTTGGACGTCACCCGTACGGCACAGGAGCTGGCGGACGTGTGCGTGCCCGCGCTCGCCGACTTCGCCACCATCGACCTGCTGGATCCGCAGGACTACGGCGGCGAGCCCCCGGCCCGCCTCTCGGCCCCGCTCACCCTGCGCCGGGCCGCCCATCGGTCGGTCCTGGACGGCGTGCCGGAGGCGGTGACCATGCCCGGGCGGATCGAGGAGTACCCGGCCGGCTCGCCCCAGGCGGACTCGCTGACCGCGGGGCACACGATCATCGCCTCGGTGGCCGCGGGCGAGATGCGGTCGTGGCTGACCTGGAGCACCGCGCGGGGCGAGCAGGTGCGCAGCTTCGGCATCCACTCCTCGATGTCGGTGCCCATCCGGGCCCGCGGGCTCACCCTGGGTGTCGCGGTGTTCGCCCGGCACCGGCGGCCGGACCCGTTCACCGCGGACGACCGGCTGCTCGCCGAGGAGATCACGACGCGGGCCGCCGTCTGCATCGACAACGCCCGCCGCTACTCCCGTGAGCGGGAGACCGCGCTGGCGCTCCAGCGCAGCCTGCTCCCGCGCACGCTGCCGCGCACGGCCGCGCTGGAGGCCTCCTCGCGCTATCTGCCGGCCGCGCGGGCCGGAGTGGGCGGCGACTGGTTCGATGTGATCCCGCTGTCCGGGATGCGGGTCGCGATGGTCGTCGGGGACGTCGTCGGGCACGGCGTCGAGGCCTCGGCCACCATGGGCCGGCTACGGACCGCCGTGCGCACCCTCGCCGACATCGACCTCGCCCCGGACGAACTGCTCACCCACCTGGACGACCTGGTGGTCCGGCTGTCGGAGGAGTCCGGCGTCGGCGGCGGCCCGGGCGAGGCCGGCAGCCCCGGCGAGGCCGGCGCGACCTGTGTGTACGCCGTCTACGACCCGGTCTCCAGGCGCTGCACGGTGGCCCGCGCCGGGCATCCTGCGCCGGTGGTCCTGCGGCCGGGCGCCGTGCCCCAGGCGCTGGAGGTGCCCGCCGGTCCCCCGCTGGGGCTGGGCGGGCTGCCCTTCGAGTCCACGGAGGTGGATCTGCCCGAGGGCACCGTCCTCGCGCTGTACACGGACGGGCTGGTGTGGTCACGGGAGCGGGACCCGGAGACGAGCCGGGAGTTGCTGTACGAGGCGCTCGGCACGTACGCGGACTCCCTGGACGGGACGTGCGACCGCGTCCTGCACGCCCTGCTGCCGCCGGGGGGCTCCGCGGACGACGTGGCGCTGCTGCTCGCCCGCACCCAGGGCCTGCCCGCCGCGCAGGTGGCGACCTGGGACATCCCGGCCGACCCGGCACTGGTCGCGCCGATCCGCAAGCAGGTCGTGGAGCAGCTGGACGACTGGGGGCTGAGCGAGGCCGCGTTCACGGCGGAGCTGGTGGTCAGCGAACTGGTCACCAACGCCATCCGGTACGGCTCGCACCCCATCCGGCTGCGGCTGATCCACGACGCGACCACGCTGATCTGCGAGGTGTCCGACACCAGCCACACCGCCCCGCACCTGCGCCGGGCCAAGGTCTTCGACGAGGGCGGCCGCGGCCTGCTGCTGGTCGCCCAGCTCACCCAGCGCTGGGGCAGCCGGCACACCCCGGAGGGCAAGACGATCTTGGGCGGAACTGCCGCTGTTCGAGCAGGACCAGCGGGGCTTCTAGCGGAACCGGTGGCGCTCAGGAGCCCGCCAGCCACGGCCGTACCTGTTTGCGGGCCTCGTGCAGGCGGGACTTCAGGGTGCCGAGGGGGATGCCCACGCGCTCGGCGACCTCCGCGTAGTCCAGCTGGCAGATGTCCCGGTACACCAGCGGCGCGACCAGGTGCGGATGCGTCCGCTCCAGCCGCTCCAGCGCCTCCAGCAGGTCCACCCGGGAGCCGGCGATCACGCTGGTGGTGCGCGGGTCGACGGCGAACGAGGGCTCGATGGCGGCCGGCTGCTCGGCGGCCCGCCGCTTCAGCTCGCGGTACTTCTGCCGGCAGCAGTTGGCGACCACCGTGTACAGCCAGGTGCCGAAGCGGCTGCGGCCCTCGAAGGCGGAGATGTACCGGGCCACCTGGAGCAGCACGTCCTGGGCGGCCTCCTCGGCGTCCTCCCGGCACGGCAGGAAGCGCCCGCAGCGGCGCACGACCTCCGGCCGGATCTCGGTGAGCAGCCGGTCCAGGGCCGCTCCGTCGCCGGCGGCGGCCCGCCGGGCGAGGTCTTCCATCGGCGCTTGGTCCTGCACCGGGGTCCCCCTTCGAGTCGATCTCAGGCCAGGCATGATAGTCGTATGCAATCCCCAGGGCGGATCGGCCGCTACCGCCTCGAAAGGCCGCTGGGCACCGGCGCCTTCGCCACGGTCTGGCTCGCCCACGACGACGAGCTCCAGGCACCGGTCGCGGTGAAGGTCCTCGCCGAGAACTGGTCGCACCGGCTCGACATCCGGGACCGCTTCCTGTCCGAGGCCCGGCTGCTGCGCCGGGCCGGCTCCAACCGCGTGGTGCAGGTCTACGACATCGGTGAACTCCCCGACGGCAGGCCGTACTTCGTGATGGAGTACGCCGACGGCGGCACGCTTGCCGACCTGCTGGCGGGCGGACCGCTGCCGGTGGGGCACGCGCTCGCGCTGACGGCGGAGGCCGCGCGGGCCGCCGCGGCGCTGCACGAGGCGGGGATCGTGCACCGGGACATCAAACCGACCAACGTGCTGCTGCACACCGCCCCGGACGGCACCCGGCGGGTGCTGCTGGCCGATCTGGGACTCGCCAAGAGCCTCGCGCAGGCCTCGGTGCTCACACTGGCCGCGGGCTCGGCGGGCTATCAGCCGCCCGAGCAGGCCGAGCCCGGCGAGGGCATCGACGAGCGGGCCGACGTCTACAGCCTGGGCGCGGTCGGCTACGAACTGGTCACCGGGACCGTGCCGGGCCCGCCGGGACGGGTCGTACCGCCCCGGCGGCTGCGGCCGGACCTCGGCGAGGACGTGGAGCGGGCCCTGCTGCGCGCTCTGGAGCCGGACCGGGCGCGCCGCTGGCCCGGCGCGCAGG
>NZ_JBEPBF010000228.1:0-8229 GCF_040298985.1 Streptomyces sp. NPDC001093
TGCGACCGCCTCTGACCTCCCAGTTCGCCTGGCAGCTTGACATAGGAGCATCGCCGAGCTCGACCGGCCGTCGAAGCGCTCGTAGCGTTCATCGATGAGCACCGGCAGGTGTTCGGGGTCGAGCCGATCTGCCGTGTCCTGGCCGGCCACGGACTGAAGATCGCAACGAGCACCTACTACGCCGCCAAGAAGCGCACCCCCAGTGCCAGGGCGGTCCGCGACGCCGAGTTGAAGACGCAGATCATCCGCGTCCATGCCGACAACTTCGGTGTCTACGGGGTCCGGAAGGTATGGCGGCAGCTGCACCGTGAGGGCATAACCGTGGCCCGTTGCACGGTCGCTCGGCTGATGCGCGACCTGGGTCTGGAGGGCGCCTGCCGCGGCAGGAAGATCCGCACCACCATCCGCGACGACGGGCACGGCCGGGCGGCTGACCTGCTACAACGTGACTTCACCGCGTCCCGGCCGAACGAGCGATGGGTCGCGGACTTCACCTACGTCGCCACCTGGTCAGGAATCGTCTACGTCGCGTTCGTCGTGGACGTCTTCTCCCGGGCGATCGTTGGCTGGTCCGCCGCCACCAGTAAGCGGGCCAAGCTCGTCCTCGACGCCCTCGACATGGCCCTATGGCGACGCGACCACGCTGGCACACCAGCTGGCCCCGGCCTGATTCATCATTCGGATGCGGGCAGTCAATACACGTCTTTCGCGTTCACCGCACACCTCCTCGAAGCTGGCATCGACGCCTCCATCGGCACCGTCGGCGACGCCCTGGACAACGCACTCATGGAATCCCAGATCGGCCTCTACAAAACAGAGCTGATCAAGCCCCGTCGGCCCTGGCACGGCCTCGCCGATGTCGAACTCGGCACCACGGAATGGGTTGACTGGTTCAACAACCAGCGCCTCCACAGTGCGATCGGTGACGTCCCACCCCACGAGCACGAAACCAACCACTACGCTCAACGCCAGCCCCAACCGGCGGCTGGAGTCAACGCATAGAGCCTCCACAGATCCCGGAGCGGTTCAGCGACCGCCGTCGGCGGTGCCATCGTGACGTACGGTGGCGTCTGGCTCCACGCTCGCTGAGGCCTCCGTTCCGCGCTGGCACTGGAACAGTTGTCTCCGATCGGCATGGACGTTGTGGTCAGAGGGAGGCCGGGCATAGCAGTGGGTCAGGCGGGTTGTCCCTGCCCAGCCCCCTGCTGAGCGCTGCCGTACCGTCGCCCTATCGGGCTGGGGCCGCGCCGTCGGAGGGTGTGGCGCGGATGCGGTCGACGAGCGCTTCCATGCCGGCCAGCCCAGCGTCCAGGCCGAGTTGCCGCATCCAGTTGTCGGCCTGCTCGCGGCGTTCGGATTCCACCCGCAGGTTCAGGGCGGGGTTCGCCATGAAGATCCCGCCGTGTGATCCGCCCGAGTCTTCCGGCACAGGGGCCAGCCCTTCGGGATGGAGGAGAGCGGCTACGACGTCGCCGGTGACGAGGTGCATCTGCTGGGGCTGGGCAACGAGGACCTCTTCGACGTCGGCGAGGTCGGCAAGGGCCGCAACGACGGAGGGGTCGACGACCGTGGCAAGGATGCCTTCCAGGAGGCCACACAAGTCCGACACAGGATAGAAGTAGTCGAACCTGTGAGCCCCGAGGGCTGCGGCGAACCTGTGCAGACGGGAGATGACGTCGATCTGCACCTGCGCGACGCCGTGGTTAGCGGCGTAAGGGTCGGGCAGTGCGACGGTCACCACGGCCTCCACCGGGAATCCCGCCGGTTCCTTGCTGCCGGCGTGCCAGGCGAGTCGGGCCCTGCGGGACCGGTTGAGCCCGGCTCGCCGGAAGGGATGGAAGCTGTCGACCGCGCCGTGTCCGATGCCCAGGAGGGCGCGCGGAAGCGGGGAGTCGTTCAGCGCCTTCGTAAGCGTGGCGAGGGTGCGTTCCGACAGGGGGCGCCAGGCCGCCGCCTCGCCGATCGGCACGTTGATGCCGGTGCGGAAGATGAAGTCAGCTGTCGGGGAGCCTTCGTTGTCCTGCGGCATCTGTGGGGACGTGACGTGCTGCCCCATGGGCACGGCTTCAGCCAGGCGGTCCTCGCGCGCGAGGGCCAGGAGGCGGTCGCGGTCGGCCGAAGCGTTGCGGCCGCTCAGGCGGATCGGCGCCTTCATGTCCATCAGGAGTGGGCGGGGTGCAGTGTTGGGATCGACCTTGATGACGATCACGCTTCGGCCGGAGCCGTCGTCCAGCGGCACCGTGATGAACTTGGGCTCCCATGGCGGGTCGAACTTCTCGTAGCAGCCGCTGACGATCTGGTCGAGCGTGCTCTGCGCGTCGACGCCTATGACCCGGTCCTTGCCGTCGGCGGCTCGGTCGTTGATGCCGACGAGGATCATGCCGCCGTAGGTGTTGGCCATGGCGGCGATCGACTTCAACAGGCTGGAGGAGTACTCGCGCTTGAACTCCAGCGTTTGGCTCTCAACCTGATCCGGGCGCGCGGCCAGCACCCGTATGCGCTCAATCGTCAAATCCGCCATCGAAGCGGCGAACAGTGGTGTAACCATCACGACATCATCTCTATCTTCCCTTCTCCTTGCTGCGATTTATACGGCGCGAACGTGACCCGTGTGCAGATGACCGTGCAGCACTAGGCGGGCATTTCTTGTCGCTCGGCATCGCGGATGGCGCGAGCGGCGTTGATGAGACCGATGTGGCTCAAGGCTTGGGGGAAGTTGCCGAGGGCCTCTGCTGTGGTGGAGTCGGTCTCCTCGGCCAGCAGGCCGAGATCGTTGGCGTGTGCGAGGGCGGTTTGGAAGGCGTGTCGTGCACGGGCGGTGTGGCCGGTGAGGGCGAGGGCTTGGGCCAGCCAGAAGGTACACAGCAGGAAGGTGCCTTCTTCTTCCTGTAGTTCGTCGGTGAGGTAGCGGCGGACCAAGCCGTTGTGGTCGGTCAGGTGGGTGGCGATGGCCAGCACGGTGGACTGGATGCGGGGGTCGTATGGTGGCAGGAAGCCGACGATGGGCAGCATCAGTGCGGAGGCGTCGAGGTCGTCAGTGTCGAAGGCCTGGGTGAAGGCGCCCAGGTCGGGGTTCCAACCGCGCTGTTCGATGGCCTGGCGGATCTGGTCGCGCTCGTGCTGCCAGTGGGGCAGGCGTTCGTCGGCCTGAAGGGCAGGGGCCAGGCTGATGGCGCGGTCCAGGGCGACCCAGCACATCAGTTTCGAGTGAAGGAAGTGTCTGCTGGGTCCGCGTCTTTCCCAGATGCCTTGATCCGGTTGGGCCCACCGTAGGGCGGCTGTCTCGGCTGCCTGGAGCAGGAAGGTGCGGGTGGCTGGGTCGAGAGACTTATCGGGCGGAAGGGTCTGGGCAGCGGCGTCGAGGAGCTCGCCGTAGACGTCGAGTTGGCGTTGGCGCCAGGCGTCGTTGCCGATCCGAACGGGGCCGCTGTTGCGCCAGCCGGTCAGGTGAGCCAGGGGCCGCTCGCTCAGATCGCGTTCTCCGCCGATGCCGTACATGATCTGCAGGTCGACGCCGCGGTCGAGTTGGGTTGCCGCGGCTCGGGCGAGGAAGCCGAAGAACCGGTTCTTCTCCTTCTCACAGGCGGCCGTGGCAAGTGCCTGAATGGTAAAGCTGGCGTCGCGGACCCATGTGTAGCGGTAGTCCCAGTTGCGCATTCCCCCCGTCTTCTCGGGCAGAGAGGTGGTGGCCGCGGCGACGATGGCCCCGGTGGGAGCGAAGGTCAGGGCCCGTAGCACGCGTCCACTGTGGCTCACTTCGTCCTGCCAGGGGCCGACGTAGCCGCGGTGTAGCTTCGACCAGGAGCGCCAGCCTTTGACGGTGTCGGACATGCGACGCCGGATCCGTCCCGTCTGCCAGGCCACCGACTCCCTTTCCCACGCCGTCCCGACGTGCAGGGCGAATCCGAGGCGGTGTCCCGCCGAAAGCGGGATTCGGCCGTGGGCCGTGGAGCCGCTCATCCGCAGGTCGACGGGGCTCGACAGGAGCAGAACATGGGCGCCCCCGTACGCCGCAAGCCCACCTGGCACGGCTGAGAGGAGTGGGTGGACGAGTCCGAACTCCGGGCGCGGCGCGTAGGCGATCTCGATGTCCACCCGCCCTTCGGTGCAGGTGATCTGCCGCAGCAGCATTCCGGGGGAAGCGGTGCCGAGCGCGTGCCCGCGTTCGCGCCGTCCCAGGGCAAGGGCATCCCGCAGGACCGCCGTGCCGCCGGTCGTGCGGAAGACCGTCTCCAGAACGAGGGTGTCCTCGACGTAACGGCGGCTGATGTCGACCGGGCCGGTGACAGGGCGGATGGACCAGTGGCCGGCGTCCTCGTCGAGCAGTCGGGCGAAGATCGCCGGGCTGTCGAAGCGGGGCAGGCACAGCCAGTCCACCGAGCCGTCGGAGGTCACCAGCGCGGCCGAGCGGCAGTCGGACAGCAGGGCGTGGTCACCGATCGGTCGCGCACTCATGCGTCGCAGCCCGTCCACCTCGGGCCGGACGCGGCCCGGCCGGGACGACGTGAGCAGTCGCCTGCGACGCAGGTCTCTCCAGGTGCCCGACGGGTGACATGGATCCCAGCCTTCCTGAACAGTGGATTCACCTCCAGCCAATCAGCGCGATCGGTGGATCGCACGTGCCGGTTGCCGACGTTTGCTCCGACCGAGTGGCACGAGCTGGTGCCGCGCTCGGCGTACGTCGTGTCTCCCCGCCGCCGCGTGGCCGACCCCGCGTCATCAGCGAGGCCACGAGGCCAAATCCGGGCGGCCGAGGGCGAGGAAGCGTCGGTGACCGTATCCCCACTGGTTGGTGACGCTGAGGGTAAGGTCGGCGGCGATCCTGTGGAGCGCTGGTCGTCCGAGCCGTGCCCAGGGGAAGAACGGACCGCTCCGGCCGTGGAGGTCCTCGAACCGGGCGGTGCACTGCTGCTCGACGTCGTCGGGGTCGACCTCGACGACGAGACGCCCGGTGGGGGCGATGAGTCCGCCGCAGCGGCGCAACAGGCCATGAGGGTCGCCTCCGATGCCGATGTTGCCGTCGATGAGCAGCACTGTCTGCCAGCCTCTCTCGGCCGGCAGTCGGTCGAAGACCGATCGGCACAGTGCGAGCCCGCCCAGAGAGGTGGTCAGTGCGACCGCCCGAGGCGCGATGTCGACCCCGAGGGCGAAGACTCCCCGGTTCAGGAGTGCCCTGCACATGCGGCCCGGGCCGCAGCCGACATCGAGGACGGGGCCGGTGCAGCGTTCCAGCACTGTCTTGTCGGCCGCCGTGGGCTGATCGTGCCAGCGGTGCACCGGCATCCGGATGCGGCGCCCGTCGGCCAGCCGCAGGAACACCGGTTCAGGGCCGGGTCGCAGGGTGAGTGCGTAGGGATCCTCGTCGGCGTCGTACGGCTCGTCCTCGTCCGCTGTCACGGTGCTGCGCCATGCCCTGCGGCGGGTCGGCTCTCGTCGCCGCGGCCGGCCCGGCGCGCGCCGCGCAGTCTCACCGCGAAGACCGCTGCGGAGGCCGCGAAGAGCACGGCGGTGATCGCCAGCCATCGGCCGAGGTAGACGTTGTCGGACAGCCCGGTGTCGCCGGGGTAGGGGACCGCCAGACGCAGGACGAGGGGGAACCAGACCAGCAGGAGCAGACCGGACAGGAAGGCGGGAACGCGCAGGTAGTTGATCCACGGCACCGTCGGTCCGGCGGGGGCTCGGTGCCGCAGTACGGAGAGGGCCGACAGGTCGGCCAGCGAGTACAGCGGCAGCAGGATGAGGTCGTGGAGGATCGCCGCACCGAGGAACCAGATCGCCACCTCCCAGGGCTGGACGACGAACAGGCGCACCATGGCGTAGCCGGTCAGGGCGAACGAGGCGATCAGGACGAGCAGATGCAGGGGGCCGGAGCCGTACCAGCGGACGAATCGTGCCATGGTCACGCCCTGAAGGTGAGCCGGTGGACCCACTTGGTGTTGTTCACGCCGGGGTTGGCCGGGACGATGATGCGGGCCGGGTAGCCGTGGTCGAGTGAGAGGTCCGCGCCGTTGACGCGGAGGGCGAGCAGCGCTCGGGGGTCGTGGATCTGGTTGCCCCGCAGCATCACCCTGGTGAAGGGGCCGGGGGGTTGGATGGACTGGACCAGGACGCTTGCGGCGTCGGGCATTCCGGCCAAGGCGGCGATGTCGGCCAGCCGGAGGCCGCTCCAGTTCTGGTCCTCGGTGGACCATCCCTCCACGCAGGCGATCGGCAGTGCGGCGGCGTGCTGGGGCATCGCCAGGAGCTGCTCGCGGGTGAAGACCCGTGGCGCTCCGCGTCCGTGGACCTCCAGCCGCCAGTTGGGGCCGACGAGGGCGGGGGTGACGCCGACTTTCGCCGCCGTCTTGTTGATCTGGAAGCTGTTCGGGCCGCTGCCCGGATCGCGGTTGTGCGGTGCGAGCAGCGCGCTGGCGCGCAGCCGTCCGCCGATGCTCTGTCCCGCGGTCACGACGAACAGGAGCAGCGATCCCGCTCCCACCATGCCCACCGCGCCGCGGCGGGTCATCGTTGGCGGTGCGGGCGCGGCTGCCACCAAGCCGTCGGGATCGGGTGGTTCGGGCACGGTGTGGGTGAGGTCAGTGCGCAGTTCGGCGCTCAGGCTGCGCGAGCGCAGTGCGCGGGTCATCCGTCCGAGTCTGAGGCACACATGGACGACGAAGGCGGCGATGAACACCCAGGCGCCGTAGAAGTGCAGGCGGTAGAACGAGCCCGGGAAGACGTAGTAGAGCTGGATGTTGAAGATGCCGGTGACGAACTCGAAGATGACGCCGCCGACCAGCATCAGCAGGGACAGCCTCTCCAGGCCGTGGGCGATGGAGCGTACCGGCAGCCATTCGAACAGCTTCGGGATCACCGACCACAACTTGGCCAGCAGCACCGGCACCAGCACCACGCCCAGCGTCACGTGCACGCCCTGGAGCAGCCGGTACAGCCAGTAGGGATGGGTGGGCCAGCTGAAGAGGTAGAAGCCCAGGACGCCCTTGTCGGCAGTCTCGTCGTTGAGGGGGCTCAGGTCGGGGTTGTAGGAGGCGTAGGAGAGCAGCCCGGTGACGAAGAGCAGCGGGATGCCGATCAGCAGCACCAGGCCGAACACGGACGTCAGCCAGGGGCCGCGGATGGGACTGCGCCAGAAGCCGGGGCGGAACGGTCCCGGGGGCGGAGGAGCCTGCTCGACCCGGCGCACGAGGACCCTGGCACGAGCGGCCACCTTGGTGGCCCGCACCGCCGCGGCAGCGCGAACGCGCTCTAGGCGCCCCTGCGCGTGACCCTCGTCCGATCCCCGCCGCTGCGACCCGCCGGAGCCCGCAGCCGGTGGCCGTCCGCTGATGCCCAACGACTGCCTCCCCTATTCCCAGACCGTCTCTCAACGTGGGCATCGAACCCCACCGCTCCGTCAGTGCCTGTCAAATCGTCAGCCACAAACTGGCGCAGATCGGGCTGACTCTCCGTGCCTGTCGTGCATGCAGGTGTCAGCCGAACGGTTGAACCGGCGCTCCGCACGGCTCGACGGGTCGCACAGTGGCCTCATGATGGTGGGGTGCGACGCCTCAGCGCACGACGCAGCGCCGCCACCTGGCTCGGCCGCACCGCGCTGACCAGGGAAGTGTTCTGGTTCGTCGTGATCGGCGTCGCCTCCACGGCGGCCCAGGCCATGCTGTACTGGGTTCTGCGCCAGTGGTCGCCGCCCATCCTGGCCAATTTCGCCTCCCTACTTGTCGTCACCGTCCTCAACACGGAGGCCAACCGTCGGCTGACCTTTCACGGGTCCCCGGTCCGGGCCCTCCAGGCGCATCTGGCCGCGGGTGGCCTGTTCGTCCTGGCGTGCCTGGTCACCTCAGGCGCCGTCCTGCTCTTCCGCCACTACCGGCCCACCGCCTCACCAGCAGCGGAGACCCTGGTACTTGCGCCGAGCTTCGCCCTGGTGACCGTGGTGCGCTTCACGGTCCTGCGGATGGTCGTCTTCAGACGCCGCCACCAATGACCCCTCTCGCCCGATGCGACCGACACGCCTGTTGTTTTCGACAGGGTGAAGCGGAGCCACTCGGGCAACGGGAATGCGAGCCACTTTGGAAGGTGGTGGAGCCCGCTACTCGCCGGCCTCGAACTTCGCGCCTCGATGATCTGGCTCGAAGACCTCTTAGTGGGCGGTTCGTAAGGCGATGTCCATTTCTGGCTGAGGTGGGGGCAAGGACGCTGGTGGAGGTTGTGTCGGCTATTGCTTCCTGGCGA